>CALDHJ010000215.1 GCA_937941555.1 uncultured Granulosicoccaceae bacterium
GACGGTGGATTCAATCACCGGTGGCAACCGCGAGCGCGATCTCAGAACCGGCTTCTCCATTCCCTTCCGCTTGAACCTGCGTGGCATCGCCGAATTCGCACTCAAACCGCAGTGGGGCATCAACTACCTCACCCACGAAGCCTTTCGCCTGCCGCAACTCGACGCCCACGTCGACATGGGCGGCGGCGCGATGTCGATCGGGCGCTACTTCACCGAGTTGCTCGACCCCTCGCTCAACTGGGATGATGTCGCCAAAATGGTGCGCGAGTGGGACGGGCAGTTCTGCTTGAAAGGTGTCATGAGCGTCGAAGACGCCAAACGCGCGGCCGAGATTGGCTGCACCGGAATCGTGCTCTCCAACCACGGTGGCCGCCAACTCGACGGCTCCACCACCGCGTTCGACCAATTGGAAGAGATTGTGGCTGCGGTCGGCGACCGCTTGGACGTCATGATAGACGGCGGCATCCAGCGCGGCACCCACGTGCTCAAGGCGCTTGCGCTCGGCGCCAAGGCCGTGGGCATTGGCCGCTATTACCTCTTCCCGCTCGCCGCCGCAGGACAACCCGGCGTGGAGCGCGCCTTGTTCAAACTGCGCGAGGAGATCGTTCGCGACATGCGCCTGATGGGGTGCTCGCGGATATCGGATCTGACGCGGGACATGATCCGTGAGCGCGAGCGCATGTGCCGCGTCTGAGCGAGACACAACACCCCGTGGGCCTGGATCATGCCGGTTACGCTGTGAAACCCTGACCTGACTCGCCAGTCAGACCCGGAGAACCACCGCGCTACACTGTCAGCCATGAACTGCCGCATCCCACTCGACCCGGTCGAGGTGCACACCGAGATCAAGCGCTCGCGCTTTCTCGCAACCGTTGCCCACGCGCCCACCGCAACCGAGGCACAGCGCGTGATCTCAGCGCGGCGCCAGCAACACCCGGACGCCAACCACGTGTGCTGGGCTTTCATTGCCGGTGTGCCGGGGCGAACCACGGCGCTCGGCTGCTCGGATGACGGTGAGCCCGCCGGCACTGCCGGCAAACCCATGTTGAACGTGCTTCAGCACGGCGATATCGGCTTTGTGGTCGCCGCCACCGTACGCTACTTCGGCGGCACCAAACTCGGCACCGGCGGCCTGGTGCGAGCCTATACCCAATCGTTGGTCGCGGCGCTGGACGCACTCACCACCGCGCCGTGGCGCCAACGCACAGCGCTGAAGGTGTCTGTACCCTACGCCACCGAATCCACGGTGCGGCACTTGATCGACAGCCACCGCGCCGACATCGAATCGGTTGCTTACAGCGACACTGCCGACTTCGACCTGCTGGTGGACGCCGATGCGTGCGAGCCACTGATCAATGCGCTGAACAATGCCTGCGCCGGCCAGATCACAGTGCACGGCACATGAGTACACGTCGCACCGGTCTGGCCATGATCGTGCTCGCCTGGTTGGTCGTGGGCGGTCTGCTCGTGCTGATGTTCACGCGCGTGCTCGAAGACCGTGAAAACCCGAATCGCAACCCCGCCACCCGCATCGACGGCAGCCAGATCGAGGTCACGCTCCGGCGCAACCGCGCCGGCCACTTCGTTGCCAATGGCGAGATCAACGGCGCAGACGCAGTTTTCCTGCTCGACACCGGCGCAACCGACGTGGTCGTCTCGGCCGAACTCGCGACCCGGGCAGGCCTGAAACGCCTGCGCGCCGCCCGCGCCAGCACCGCGGCGGGCACCATATCCGTCTTCGACACCCGCATCGACCGCGTCGCGCTCGGCGACATCGTGCTGCGCGACGTCAACGCCAGCATCAACCCGCACATGCAAGGTCGCGACGTGCTGCTCGGCATGAGCTTCCTCGGCCAACTCGAACTCACCCAGCGCGATGGCACCCTGACCCTGCGCCACGCCGAATAGTCCAACGGTTCACAACCCGTTCGCCAGACACGGCACAATGGGCCTCTGTCGCCCGAATCTCGAGGTTGCCCCATGCCCGCACACATCGTCTCGCTCTCGTCTTACCCCGTCAAAGGCTTGTCCGCTCTCAGCCACGAGCGTGTGGCGGTGGTGGCGGGTCAGGGTTTCCCGGGCGACCGCATTTTCGGCTTTGCCAAGGGCAACAGTGGGTTTGATCCGGCCAACCCGCAGCCCCTGCCAAAGAGCCGCTTTCTCGCGCTCTACGGCTACGAGGCGCTCGCCCGCCTCGACACCGCGATCGACCCCAACACGCTGAACATGCGCATCACCGAGCGCGAAGGTGCGAACCACTATTTCGACCTGTCGCGCGCAGAGGGTGAAGCCAAAGCCACCGCGTTCCTGAACACCCTGCTCGCACTCGACGCCGAAGAATACCCGGTGTTCGCCACTGCCGCGCCACACCGGTTTACCGACGTGTCGGTCACATCAACCCAGATGATGCACGCGATATCCTTGATCAACCTCGCGTCGGTCAGGGCCTTCGGCGAGGCGATCGGGGCCGAGGTCGACCCGGCGCGCTTCCGCGGCAATATCCTGATCGACGGCTGGCCGCCCTTTTCCGAACTCGACCTCGTCGGCCAACGGATTCAATTGGCTGGCCTCGACTTCGAGGTGCTCAAACGCACCAAGCGCTGCCCCGCGACACAAGTCAACCCCGACACCGCCGAACGCGACCTCGACGTGCCGCGGCTGATCAAACAGCACTACGGACACGCCGACATGGGGATCTACATTGAAGCGCTCACGGGCGGCGGGCTTCACTGCGGTGATACCGCATCACATCCCTGAACATCCTACCTGTGTCCTATCGCGCGTGGCCGCCGCGCGGCGCACTCGCTCCCACCGTGAAAAGTAACCACATGCGCAGTTGTGGGAGGGACTGCCTCGCGCAGCGAGCAGACGCGATGGGTGTGCGGCGTCCTTGATGTCTGACTACTACGCTGCCGGTGGCGAATCAACATAGGGTAGCGACTCGACGGTCGGCTGCCATGCACCCTCGGCTTGCAGCGCATCCAGATGATCCGCGATGCCCGACAAGGTCGTGAACCACACATCGCGCGTCTCCATCGTGCGCGCCATCCAGGCTTCGACCTGCTGCCAACGCGCGAGCCGCCCGGTCAGGAACGGGTGCACGATCAACATGAAGAAACCGCCCGCCGCATACTGCGCCTCGAACTCCTCCCAGAACGCCGCCAGCCCTTCGCTGGGCGACTTGACCGGCATCATGTAACCGATCTCTTCATAGTGTGCGAAAGGCGGCCAGTCGTCCGTGCCCCAGTGCACCGGCATCTCGTAGAGCTGCCCGTTGGCGGTGTCGACGCGATACGGGATGTCGTCGGCCATCATCGAGCTGTCGTAGCGAAAGCCGTGTTCGATCAGCAAGTCGAGCACTTCGTCCGTTATGTTGTAGACCGGTGCGCGGTAGCCGCGCGGCGCCTCGCCACAGATGCGCAGGTGCGCGTCCAGCGCGCGCTCGAACCACTCGCGCTGGGACCCGTAGGTCGTGATCGGGTCTTCGTGCAGGTAGCCGTGGTGGCCAATCTCGTGGCCCCCTTTGAGGATCGCCTCGACCGTCTCGGGGTAGGTCTCGAGGCACCACCCCGGGATGAAAAACGACTGCTGCACGCCGAGCCGTTGGTAGGTATCGAGAATGCGTGGAATCGCAACACCGGGGCCGTAGCGCCCCATGGAAGCCGGGTAGAGTCGGCGGTGACTGTCTTGCGGCTTGGCGATGTGGATCAGGCTGTCCGCATCCATGTCGAAGGTGATAGCAACGGCACAGCGCGCGCCGTTGGGCCAGGGAACGGGGTTGCGAATCATCTACCCTCTCCGTTTGGTGTTCGGGTTATCAGGACGCGCCGATGGGATCCCGATTGGGCGCGGAATACGGCGAATTCACCTCTCAGCCCGAATTCGACACAATCGCGACACCGTCAATGCCGCCGTGTGGCACACCGTGCCTGCCGGCTTCAATGGCCTCAGACGCGATCAGCTGCCGTCGAGCACATGCGCGTCTTCCGTGCGCCAACTCAGCCACACGTGCGACCCACTCTTGAGATCGTGCTGGTTCAACTCGCGCTCTTGCAGCTGCAACTTGAACTCCTGCCCGTCCGCGCTTTCGCAAAACACCGTCACGACCGAGCCGATGAATTCTTCCGAGAGCAGCGTACAGCGCACCCGGTTCGGCGCGTCCGGCTCCGAGACCGACAAGGTCACGAGATCCGCCGACACCGCGAAGGCGAGCTCGGCACCTGCGTCGGCCGAAACCGGCGGCACACTGAACACACCCGAGGCGGTTCGCACTTGCACCGCACCGGCATCATGGCGATCAACGACTCCGCTGAGGATGTTGTTGCGGCCCACGAACTCGGCCACAAAGCGGTTGGCTGGCGCACGGTAGATGTCCTTCGGCGTGCCGATCTGGTCGATGCGTCCCTGGCTCATGATGACAACACGATCCGCCATCGCGAAGGCTTCGGACTGCGAGTGGGTGACGTACACGAAGGTGATGCCGAGCTCGCGTTGAAGCTGCGTGAGCACCGCCTGCATCCGGATCACGAGGTTGGCGTCGAGTGCCGACAGCGGCTCGTCGAGCAGCAGCATCTCCGGTTCCATGACCAGCGAGCGCGCGAGTGCAACGCGCTGACGCTGACCACCCGAGAGCGTGCTGATATCGCGCTCGGCAAACTCACCGATTTCCATGCGATCGAGCCATTCGGTGGCGCGGCGACGGCGCGTCGGGGCGTCCACTCCACGCATCTTCATGCCGAACTCGACGTTCTCGCGCGCTGACAAAAACGGAAACAGCGCGAGCGACTGCCACACCATCGGGGTATCGCGTTCGTGCGGCTTGACGTCGTTCATGCGCACGCCGCCGATGTGGATATCGCCCGATGTCGGCGCGTCAAGACCGGCCAGCATGCGAAGCGTTGTGGTTTTGCCACAGCCGGAGGACCCCATGATCGCGAGGAACTCGCCTCGTTCAATCTCGAGGTTCATGTTCTCGACCGCGACAAAGTCGCCGAAGCGCTTGTGCACGTTGGTGAAGCTCGCGAGCGGATTGGCCATGTCAGCGGGGGTCCTTGACGCGCCGGCTGATGAAGAACACCTGCGCGAGCACGATAAGCGTGATGGAGACGAGAAAGACAAATGTGCCGATGGCGTTGACCTGGGGGTCGATGTTGCCTTGTACGATTTCGAGGATAATCACCGGCACCGTCTTGTTCAGGCCCGAGACAAACCAGGCGACAGCAAATTCATCGAACGATACTGCCGCAGCAAGGCACAGAGCCGAGACGATCGCCGGCCGGCAGAACGGCAGGATCACATGGCGCATCGTCTGCCACTCGGAGCCGCCGAGGTTCCACGCTGCCGACTCGAGGTCCGGGTCCATCTGGTTCAAGCGAAGGCGAATCACCGCCATGGCAAAGGGCGCGGTCAGCACCGAGTGCGCAATGATGATCGACCAAAGCTGCCCGGAGAGACCGAGTTTCGACAGCCACGCCAGCATCGCGAGCGCCATGATGATGAGCGGGATGGTCGGCGGCAGCAGAATCAGCGCGAGATACAGGCCTTTGAAGCGAAAGTTGTAGCGGTAATCCGAATAGGCGGTGCAAAAGCCGAGGAACGTCGCCAACACCGCCGCAGAGGCCGAGACGATCAACGAATTGAGCGCGGCCTCCCAGACATCGGGGTCGGCGAAGATCTTGGCATACCACTCGGTCGAAAAGTCGCCGAGCGGAATGGTCGGAAAGCGCTGCGAGTTGAACGAGAACACCAGGCTGAACAGGATCGGTGCAAAAACAAAAGAAAACACCGCCAACACGTAGGCCGCAAACACCCAGTTCGACACCCTGACCCGATTCACCGTGTGGCCCTCTTTCGATAGGCGAAAGCAATCGCCGCAAAGGCCACCGCAAAAAGTGTGACCATCATCATCACCGCCACCACCGCCGCGCGCGGCCACTGCTGCCCCGACTTGGTGGTGTCGAGAATCAGGATCGGCAAGGTCGGTTCCTGCGAGCCGCCGAGGTAGAACGGCGCGACAAAGTCGCCAAAGCTCAGAATGAAACAGAACAGCATCGCCACAATCAAGCCGGTGCTCGCGAGCGGCACCACCACACGCCATACCGTCGCAAACGGTGTGCAACCGAGGTTGCGTGCGGCTTCGACGAGGGTTCTGTCGATGTTGGCCATGCTGACGGTTTGCAGTATCACCGCCAGGGGCAACGTCAGCGTGAGATACCCCACGAGCGTTCCGAAATGCGTGTTGAGCATCTTGAACGGACCGAGCCCGAGGTAGCCAAGCGCTGCGTTGACCACCCCGCTTTCAGCGAGAATCACGTACCACGAGAAGGTGCGCACCAAGTAGGACGAGAAGAACGGGATGATCAGCAAAAAGATTGCGAACCGGCGTGTCGATTCGGAGGCTCTAAACGCGAGCGCGTAGGCCGCCGGAAATGCGATCAACATCGCAAACAACGCGCTGAGGCTCGCGATGAAGAGCGTGTACCAGTAGCTGTCCCAGAAGTAGTTACGTGACAGCATCTTCTGCCAGTTCACGAACTCGAAGGCCTCGGTCATGCGGTAGTTTTTGACGAGGTAGAACGAGATCGCGACCATGAACAGCAGCGGTCCGACAAAAAACAGCAGCTGCCACAGGATGATCGGCAGCCGCCAGGTCATGGCGTAGAGGTCAGGCTTGCGCAAGGCTGTGCCCCGTCAATTCAATCACCTGCAGTCTTGGCGAAGTGCTCACGCTGTGCACCGAATTGCTGATAAAAACGCCTTCACACCGAGACTCAGAAGATTGTGTTCGGTTGACGTCGGACCGCAACCAAAAAAAAACCGCTCGACCTGTGCGGCCACCGGTTGAACGTCCGCTGTGACGTCGTGTTCGAGCACGCGGTGTGCGCCGCCAACCCCAACGCTGGGCTGACGACGACACCGCAGGCCCGGCCCGCATCAGGCGTTCTTGTATTCCGACCAGAAGTCGTTCCAGTCTTCGAGACTCTGCTGTTGCGGGATGTCGCGGTAGTGGATGCGGCCATCGTTGATCAAGGCGATCGGCTCGTTCGGCATGCCGTCCATCTGATGGCTGCGCTTGGCTTCGGCCGGGTCCTGCTCGATCAGTGCGGCACGGCCCGCCTTGGTGATGCAAAAGCCCGGGTAGGCCGCCATTTGCGCCGATTTTACCTGCCCTGCTGGTGAGAGCATGTACTGGATGAACTGCTTGCAGATGTCTGCTTTTTCGCTGCCCTTGCCGATCGAGTAGCTCTCGGTGAACTGGATGCCACCCTCTTTCGGAATCGCCGAGGCCACCGGCGCGCCGTCGCGCTCTAGCACACCGGTGATCCAGTCGCCGATGCCGCACATCGCGAGCATCTCGCCGTTCTTGAGGCCGTTGAAGGTGCCGCCGTAGTCGAAGTAACCACCGATCTGCGAGCGCAGGCTCATGGTCGTGTCCTGCACCGCCTGCCACGCCGCGTCGTCGATGTCCCAGAGCTTGGCACCGTTGCCATTCTTGAGGCTCATCATACCGAGGTTCGGCAGGTGCCAGTCGAAGTGACCGACCTTGCCTTCGAGCTCCTTCTTCCAGAAGGCGTCGTAGCTTGTGGCTTCCTCGGCGCTGACCGCGGTGGTGTTGTAGGAGACACC
>CALDHJ010000216.1 GCA_937941555.1 uncultured Granulosicoccaceae bacterium
GTGCACTTTCGATTCAACGTGTAACGCTAAAAGTCCTTTCGAGGCGCTAAATTCCGCATCGGTTGTCTTGACAAAAATGGCCGCTGAGCGGACCATTGTCAGATCGTGGCCATATAGCTCAGTTGGTTAGAGCACATCACTCATAATGATGGGGTCCCTAGTTCGAGTCTAGGTATGGCCACCAATTTATTCTTGCTACAAAGCTTGTGAAGTGGCGCGAAGTGATGGAACGCTTCAAATGCCGCAACCCTTTTATTGAACCCAGACATGGCTGTCGACGGACTGTGTAACGCAGCGCAGATTCCGGCCCGCATAGAATGCACTTTTTGGCGCCGAGCGCTCATCGGCCACTCGGTATGCGTGGAATAAACCGTACAAATTCATCCAGTCGAGGTTTGTGTGCCTGACCAAAATCGAGTTTTCGTAACGGGTTTCATCACTGAACAGCCCGAACTGCGTACCACCGCCCTCAAGGGCAAGTCGGTCTGTAACCCGACCATTCGCATCAACGACAGAAAGAAGACGCCTGAGGGATGGCAACCCTACGTGGAATTCGTGCCGGTCGTGGCATTCGGCAACCTCGCTGAGTTCATCTCGACCTTGCAGAAGGGCACGCGCGTGCGGATCGAAGGGAAGTTGCAAGCCAATCAGTTCGAACGGGACGGCGTGATGGTGAGTGAGCTTCAGGTGATGGCCTACGAGCTGGACATCCTCTCCAGGCCCAACCATGGACACTACCGCAACGACCGCTCGCGTGATTCGGATGCATCCGACAACGCAGATGCGCGGCAAAGCCGACCACGCGGACGCCCGGAACCTAGCGTAGAACAGGAAGACGAATCGGATCGTCAACCCGACAGCAATGACAATCGGCCAGTGAACATGCTCAGTGGTGGAGCTGCCTGGACGCCGGACCAGGAGCATCGCGGGAACGGCAACGACACGCGACGGCGTGGTCGACCGGTGAGTTCACGACGTACGCGTGGATCGACAACAAACGAATACTGAGTCAAAAACCGGCAATAGCCGGTTTTTTTTATCGGTCGCCGTGTGCGGGTCAATCGATATGCACAAGACATCGGCGCGCTCTGGTAAAATGCGACCCAACTGGGGCCCGGCACGCACCCATACAGCGACAGGGCGCTCTGTCTTGCGAGAAGCGGTTGCAAGGCATGGTGCGCAACAGACTCGGCGTGTGCCCCGTTCCACTTGATTCAAATTCGATTCACAGTGAATGACACCGTATGCAGTCAGTTCTTTCCGACGGCTCGAGCGCACGTGGCTTCGCCGGATTGGCCTCGCTTGGCATCCCCGTTGACGACCTGTTGGCTGACCGACCGGTGCCGTTACCCGACACCGCCAGAGGCGGCTTGCCCCATCTCGACACCGGCGGCAACACGAACTATCTGCGATCTCAACCAGCTCGTGGAAAAGGCCTGAGGTGGGGGCTGCCGGTAGCATTGGCAGTGTTGGTTGCAGTAGCGAGTACCGCCTTTTTTGTCTGGCGCGCCAATGACACCGATGCGGAACTTGTGGCTGACAGTTCAATGCCGGTCGAAATCGACACGTCAACTCTGACACGGCCGCCGCTCGGGTCCGAGCACGTTTTGACGCGGGACCAGATTCGCTATTGCCTGGCGGAGGAGATTCGCTTGCAAGCTGCCCGCGACCAGGTTGCGACCCAGCGCGTCGATATAGACAGGCTCAACGCCAGCGTGGCTGACCTCAACACCCGGTGTGGGTCATTCAAGTACCAGGGCACCGATCTCGCGCTTGCGGAAGCCGATATTGCAATCCGCAAGGCGGAATTGGTGGCGTCAGGTAGAGCGGAATTTCTGCTGCCTGTTGGGAACGAAGAGACTCAAGGCAACACTGTGGGGTCGGGTGGCGAAGCACAAGTCGCGTCGACTGATGCGACCGCCTCTGGGGAAAGTGACTCCGCATCTGCATCTGCGGCGGTTTCCGATCCCGCGCAGCAGAGGTTGATTCGCGATGTACAGTGGCTGTTGTTCAAACTTGGTTTCTACAACGACGTGATGTCGGGTGTGGATACCGAGGCAACCCAAGCGGCGCGAACCGCGTACCTTTCACAGCGCGATGCGGACCCCTCTACCAGTCTTGAAGAGACGCTGGCTCTGCTCAAGATCGACACGGAAAGTCCGCTGCCGACGACGCCAACCGACAACGGCACCCAGACTGAGAGCAGCGAGCAGCAAGCACCGGCGCAAGACAACGCAGTCGAGCCAGCACAATCCGATGCTGAATCGGTCCCTGTCTCGACGCCAGTCACCACGCCGGATCTCTCCGGGCTGCCTGACACCGACCGGCTTGCAATAGAGCAATTGTGTCGCGCGACAGCGTCTGATGAAGGCTACGCCGGGTGTATTGATGGCCAGTTGTCCGATTTGAATGCCGTTCCGGCACCCGCGATACCGCTAACGCAATTAAGCGATGATCAACGCCGGTTCGCGCTTGCAGAATGCGGCCCCGTGCGCGGTCGCGATGGGCCTGCAGCTTACTATCGCTGCCTGGCTGAACATTCGCGCGCGCCAGCAGTGGAGGTGGCTGTGTCGTCTGCGGTTTCACAGCAGTTGCCGCAGAACGTGGTGTCATCGATTGAGAGTCGCTGTGCAGCTGCCATGAACGGAGAGAGCGGTGAGTACGCGCGCTGTGTCAGTGGGCAATTTGCCAATCTGTCTGATGCGCTGAATCCGATGTTTCTCAACGCGATCGAGTTTTCTGAACGCGCGTCGATCGAGGCGGTGTGCGCGAGTGGGCCAGGAGTTGGGGATATCTCGGCTTTTTATAATTGCGTGGCGGGCGAGTTGGATGCATTGCGTCAGGTCGGTGCGAAACCGGACATGAAGGTGGCGAGTTTCGAAGACCGCAAGAACATTGAAACCGTGTGTCAGCAGGATCGCTTGAACCGTGGGCCAGCCGACTACTATCGCTGCCTGGACCGTGAATTGACTGCACGAGGCTACTGACATGATTGAGTTGTCCGACGTATTGTCGATCCCGGCGACGACGTGCTTTTCTTGCGGTGCCAGTCGACGTGGCGTCGTCAGTCCGTGTCCCGGGTGCGGCAAGCGCCCCGTCAGCAAGGCAGATTGGCGAAAAGCGCTTAGCAGCAACCCCTATCGGCTGAACGATCAACTTCAATCTGTCGCCGAAGGCGATGCTCGCTATGACAACCCGGTGTTCCGCGCCGTCAACCAGCGGTCGTTTGAACAATCGCTTGCGGACAAGCAGCTTCAGGAACTCCTGAGCTTTGACGGGCAGTCGGGCATTGCTGACGATACTCCGGGACGCGGCAGCGCCGGGGCGCCACCGCTCGCGGCGCAGGCTCCGGTGAAACGCTTTGATGGATTGGCGGAAAATCCGTTCAACCTGTTGCGTGCGTCGGCGACGAACACGGTCGCTGAAATCGATGCCATCGTTATGGATGCCGATCGCCAAGTTGGTGAGCCGGTCTCCGCGTCAATACTGCTCGATTCCGCAACCCGGCTTGACGCCGAAGTCCGTTGGCTCGGGGGGATTTCATTCAACGAAGCGCAATCCCTGATGAGCGAGGCGAGCCAGTCGTTGCCGCAGGATCCGCTTGCTTCAGTCAATTTGCAGTGCTTCCGGTTGGTAAATGCCGAAACCCACGATGTGGGTGCGCTCGCGAATGCGGTCGGCCACATCTCCGAAACCTGGGCACAGGTCGCTGCCGAAGATGTACTGCGATTGTTCAATGCTGACCGGCGCAGAGCCGGTGTGCGTTCAATAGCGGATGTGTCTGTTGTCAGTCAGGCGTTGGTGAGTCGTCAGAACGAGATTGTCGCCGCCTTGGTGGCTGTGCTCGAGTCCTTGCCGTCTGATGCCTTGCTGCAGTGCTATGAGTCGTTTTCCGGTGTGGCGCGCACGCCCGGTAAAGTGATCGAAGCCTTGGTGTCGCACTACCGGTCATTTGCGGAACCTGTCCTGTTGGGCGAAGGTGACAAGGTTGTGGCGCTCTGTCGGCGTGGAGCCAACCAGTTGCGCAGCAAGGAACCGCTTGCACCCGACTTTGTGGAGCGCCTTGGACGGCTGATGGCGTTCTATCATCGTTTGTTGAGGCCACTGCGGAGTTCGCCGCAAGGTCTCGGCGTCGTCAGAACGCTGTCCCGAATGATGCGCGAATCGTTTTCGGAGTTGTGCGAGGCAGCGCAGCAACATGCGGATGTCGAGGAGGCGGCCGCCTTGTCGAGTATGCAGAACACCTATTTCAAGAGGCGTTGACAGTGGAGTTCTTACGATACAGGGCGCAGCGCTCGGCAGAGGAACAGCTCGACGCTGAGGTCGAGAGTTTGAATCGACTGCTTGAAGATCAGGCCTATCAGCTTTCACTGATGCCGGAGGCGATCGTCAGTCAGGCTCAGCGTAATGGGCAAGTTGACGAAATCGTCGGTGCGCAGGGCCGCTTCGCCTACGTGCCGACCAACCCTGTGCCGGTGAACGGCACTGTGGGGGCCATGGCCTGGCTGTCTCGGCTACAGACCCGGCACAAGGAATCACTGGTGTTTCACCGCCTTGGTCAGATTGGGGCGATCGAAGTGTACGAGGCAATGAGTCTGATTCGTCGGCAATGGTTTGTGTTCTTTACAGACCCACGTTACGCCGGTGCGAGCGATCGCGCACCCGAGGGATTGAACCTGATGGAGCCGGGTCGTCCCTTCCACGGTGTCGGCAGTCTGATGCGCGACTTCCCGCACGAATTTGCCGACATCGTTCAGGCGTACAGCGAAGAATTCAGATTGGCAACCCTGGCTCCGAACAAAGTACTCAACCAATTATCGGATGCGGTGGTCGAGAGGCCGCTTGCACAACAGCTGAAGCTTGAGTGGGTAGCGCACGCAGTGCGCAGCGGCAGCACCGTGTCAGAGTGCGAACCGGCGCTGGTCTGACTCCGCTTCCGGATGCACCTTTGTCAGCATTGTCTTGTGCACCGGATCGACACTTCGCAAGCTTGGCGTGGCAATGCACTGCCTGCGACATTGATGTGAATTGTGACCCGACATTGCACTGCGCCGAGGCAGTCTTGATCTCTTCATGGCCGGTTGCGCGCCAGCCAATCGGGCTGAATCGACCTATTCAGAGTCGGTGGATCAACGATATATCCGTTGCCTGGTGGGCTTCGCCTTCGCTGCGAGGCTCGGCGATGGTGAATTCGAAAACGTGTTCCCTGCTTGGCAGGGCCTGGGCCTCCACCTCAGATGGCAGGTCGCTGTCGTTGAAAAACACCGTCTCGTAGGGTGACTCCGGGTCTCTCGAATCGGTTTGCCAGAGGTTGTCTGACACGGTGCTGAGGTAGCGCATGAAGCCGTATCCACTTTTGTGAAAATGGCAAATGCCTCGCACACGCGAGCCCACTTCGCCCCAAACCGTGTCGGTGCTTGCACTCGCGTCTGAAAAGGGCACAAGACCCGGTATCAGATAACCTGAGAGAAAGAGATCCGCCTCGCGCCTCAGATCGCGTGACACGTTTTCGCACGCTACCACCTCGACCCTGATCCCACGTGACTGCAGTGCGCTGATGACCCGCACGAAATCGCCGTCTCCGGTTGCGAGCAGGACGCGATCGAGGTTTTCGGACTGGAGCAGCATATCCACGGCGAGATCGAGATCCGCGTTGGCTTTGGATCGCCACTCGCCGGCTTCGTCCTGGTACCAGCGGACAATCTTCTGCGTCACCTTGTAGCCGTTGTCGCGAACCGACATCTGGAAATTCAATTCCCGTCGCATGTACTGCACGTCGTTTTCTGCGCGGCGCTGGTCGTAGGCGAGGTAGGTGTTGAGTCGCTGTGGCAACGCGCCGTCGCGGCAGGCGAAGTCGCGCAAGACGTCGTACTGCATTCGGTAACCGCCATTTCGCCGAATGTTTTCCCCGTCTATGAAGACGCCGACCTTGGACTGGCCTTTAGCGTTGCGCATGGTGCGACTGCCGTTGTTGATCACGTGCCTGCAAGGATACGACACTGCGCTTATCCATGACATACTGAGAGCACCCTGACACCATCGCCGCGCCCGATCGCCCTGCAACCGGGTTGTCACTGTGGCAAACGACCTTCGAGGAAACGACCCATGATTGCTGTTGACGACACTCTGCCGAGCGCGACGCTCACCACCATGACCGACTCTGGCGCTGCAGAATTCGACATTGCCGAGCGCGTGGCCGGCAAACGTGTTGTGGTGTTTGGTGTGCCGGGCGCGTTTACACCGACCTGCCATGCGGCCCATTTGCCAGGATTCGTTGTCGAAGCCGATACGATCAAGGCCAAGGGTGTCGACGACATTCTGTGTGTGTCGGTCAACGATGTCTTCGTCATGCACGCATGGGGTGAGACACAAAATGCCCAGGAGATCGTGATGGCCGCTGACGGCAGCGGGACCTTCACGAAAGCACTCGGTCTTGAACTCGATCTGACAGCACGTGGACTTGGCGTGCGTTCACGCCGCTACGCGATGATTGTCAACAACGGCACAGTCGAATACCTTGCCGTGGAAGAAGGCCCGGAGATTACCGGTAGCGGTGCGGCGGCTGTACTGGCGGCGTTGTGAGGGTGAAATCGCTGTGACGCTTGCTATCGTGATCCACCTGATGGCGGCCATCGTCTGGGTGGGGGGTATGTTCTTCGCGGCCGTTGTCTTGCGGCCCGCCACAGTTCGTGTACTCGAGGCGCCAGACCGTCTGCTCTTGTGGGTCGACGTGCTGAAAACCTTCTTCCTCTGGGTGGGCATCTCGATTGTTCTGCTGCTGGCAACCGGATACGGCATGGTGTTTGGTGGCCTCGGTGGGTTTGCCGGGGCGCCTGCCTATGTCCACC
>CALDHJ010000217.1 GCA_937941555.1 uncultured Granulosicoccaceae bacterium
TACCCGTTGGTCAATCACGGCTACCGCACCACGCGCAAGATGATGACGCACTTCAACCACCCGGTGAGCCTGCGCCACGGCACCCCGGACGCGCGGCTGCTGATCGAGATCGCGATTGCGTCCGGCATCTTCGAGATCGAAGGCGGGCCGATCACCTATCTCTTGCCTTACTCAAAGAACTTCCCGCTCGACAAGGCCTTCCTCTACTGGAAGTACATCGAGCGCGTCTGCGCCGACTACTCAACGCTGAACAAGCCGATCAACCGTGAGTCTTTCGGGCCGCTCACGGCGACGCTGGTGCCGCCCTGCATCACCATCGTGATCCAGTTGCTCGAGATGCTGTTGTCGTTGGAGGAGGGCGTAAAGTCCTTCTCGGTGTCGTTCGCCCAGCAGGGCTCGATGATTCAGGACATCGTCACCGGCCAGGTCACGCGCAAGCTTGCCGACCACTACGCCAAACAGATCGGCTGCGACGACGCAGCGATTCACCTCGTCTACCACCAGTGGATGGGCGCCTTCCCGATGAACCGGGACTCGGCCGACCAGCTGATCAACCTCTCGACCGTGATCGCCTCCATGGTGGGCGCGGACAAGATCATCACCAAGACCCGCGAAGAGGCGGCCGGTATCCCGACCAAGGAAGCCAACGCCCAGACCGTTGCCAATACCCAGTACACGCTTGGCATATTGAAAGGCTTGCCCGCGGTCACCGACGAACATGAAGAAGAAATCCTCACAGCCGAGGTGCACGCGATCATGGAGGCGGTCTTCAACGACCCGGCCGACACGCTCTGGCGCAAGGTCTTCAACTCGATCAAGAACGGCACCATCGACGTGCCCTTCTCGCCGCACATCATCAACCACAACAAGATGATCACCATCCGCGATGCGGACAAGAACATCCGCATCATCGAGCGCGGCAACGTGCCGATCCCCGACAATTGTTTCGCCTTTGAAAAGTCCTGCTGTGATTTGAGCAAAGACACCAAGGGCATTGTCGACGATATCATCCACGACATCGGGATCATGATGTGAGCGCGCCCGCAGACGGCAAGCTGCTGATCGACATCGGCAGCACCTATTTCAAGCTCTGCACGGCGACGTCCATCGAGCAGCATTTTCGCGACTTCAACAAGCGCATCCTCGACGACCTCACCGCCAAGTGCGGCGATACGCTCGCGCGCTACGCGCCCGAGGACGTACAGATCTGTTCCTCCGCCAACGGCGGCTTGAGCACGCTGATCATCGGCGCGACCGAGTCCTTCTCGCTGAAGTACGCGACCAATATCGCCTACAACGCGGGCATCAACATCATCGACTCGATCCTCTTTCAGGACATCGAGGACGCCTCGGTCCCGAGTGACCTGATCGACGTGGTCATCATTGTCGGTGGCATCGATTCGAACGCGGGCGTCTTCGACGCGCGCCTGGCGCGCTACCTGTCCCGCCTCAACTACTCCAATGCGGTGTACGTCGGCAACGCGCCGGACGGCGAGGCCTTGCGGGGCCAGATCGAACGCATGGTGGTGTTGCCGAATGTGGTCGACGGTCGGCTGCACATCGTCGAAGAACACCTCAAAGATTTCCTGACCAACCTCTACCAGCAGGATATCGAAGGCAAGGAGGACATCAAACACCTCTACGCCATCACCGCCAACCAGATCTACTCGACGCCCTACATCGTCGGGCAGTCTCTGCCGGTTATCAACGCGGCTTTCGCCGTGACCGACCCCTTCATCCTGCTCGACATCGGCGGCGCGACCACCGATGTGCACTATTCCAAAGACCTCGTCGAAGACAACATCGTCACCGAGCGCGGCCACGACCGCATCGTCTTCAAGAAGCTCGGGGTCTACAAGTCGCGGCAGTCGCTGATCTTCACCGCCGAACACAACGAGTACGCCTACGAGCTGCTGATGCACCTCAAGGTCACCGAGAACATCTACACCGAGCACAGCGAGAAGGCGACCAAGGTGCTCATGAAGCTCGCGATCTTTCTCGTGCTCTGCCAGATGTCACACGACGGCCCGAGCTACGTGACGCTCAAGCTGCTGGCGATGAATTCGATTGTGTTCACTGGCGGCATCGCCAAGGTACTGAGCGTCGAAGACATCGAAGACATCGTCGCCTTCTTCTACCGCAAGATTTTGAATTCGGACCACAAGCCCGTCACCGTGCTGGACGCCGACTATGGCATCTGGACCCTTGGCGCCAAGGAGCACGCATCGTGTCGATAAACTGCATTCGCCGAACGCTCGAAAAAGCCGCCGAGACCCACCCGGCCAAAGTCGCCATCCTGCACAACGACACGCGCTTCGACGAGCAGCTGACCTACGCCGAACTGCTGACCCGCGTGAACCAGGTGGCGCTCTACCTGCAGGAGCTCGAGCTGCCCAAGGGCACGCGCATCGGGCTCTACGCCAACAAGAGCGTGTCGCAGGTGGTGGCGATTCTCGCCATCCTCTCGACCGACTACATCCTCGTGCCGATGACCCGCCTGCTCAAGCCCGAGCAGGTGCACTACATCATCGAAGACTGCGACATCCAGTGCATCATCACCGACCGGATGAAGCTCGAGAGCATCGAGGAAATCGAATTCTCCGGTCACATACTCTCGTTCGAGGCCACCGGCGGAAACGTGCCGTCGTTCGAGGAGATCTTCAAATATTACAACCGGCCCTACACCTGCGACATCAACGGCCACGACAACGCTGTCATTACCTACAGCTTCGGCCTGACCGGCACGCCCAAGGGCATCGTCATCTCGCACCGCAACCTCATCGACAGCGCGCGGGTGGTGTCGCACTACCTCGACCTGAACGAGGATGATGTGATCTCGGGGCTGCTGATCTTCAACCTCGACTACGGCCTCAACCAGATATTCAACGCCCTGCTCAACAAAGCCACCCTGGCACTGCACCGTTTCATCCTGCCGGACGACTTCTTCAACCACCTCGTCAACGACGGCGTGACCGTGCTGCCGCTGATGCCGGTCAACATCTCGCAGATGTTCGACGAAGACCTCAGCAGCAACCCCAAACCCGATCGCTTCGACCACCTGCGCATCATCACATCAAGCGGCGGCAACGTGAACGAGCGCATGGTCACCGACTGCGCCAACACCTTCCGCAACGCAGCCTTCTTCTCGATGCACGGCCTGACCGAAGCCTTTCGCTCAACCTACCTCGACCCCAACCAGATCCGAATCCGCCCCGACTCCATCGGCAAGGCGATTCCCGATGTCGAGCTCTACGTCATCAACGAAGAAGGGCAGGAGTGTGCGCCACGCGAAGTCGGTGAGCTGATCCACCGCGGCGGCTACATCTACCGTGGCTTCTGGAACGCACCCAAGGAAACCGGCGAGCGTTACAAGAGCGTGCAGATCCTGAAAAACGTCGTCGACCTCGAAGGTGGCCTCACCGACGAGCTCGTCGTCGCCACTGGCGACTATGTCTACAAAGACGAAGAGGGCTATTTCTACTTCGTCGACCGCCGCGACGACATGATCAAGACCAGCGGCTTCCGTGTCTCACCCTTCGAGATCGAATCCGTCGTCGCCAAACACCTGCCACAAATTCAGCAGTGCGCCGTCTTCGGCATGGAAAACCCGGCCATCGAAGAAGAGATCGTCATGGTCTACTCCGCGCCGGGCGAGATGTCCGAGAAGGAAATCACCTTCGAGCTCAAGAAACACCTCGCGTCCTACATGGTGCCGAGCCGCATCGTGTACCGAAAATCGTTGCCCCTGGTTCAGTCAGATCAGAACCAGATCAACAAGGATGCGTTGAAGCGTGAGTTGGCCGGGGTCGCCTGACGTAACCTCCACTCTCCAGGCGGGGCATGTGTTTCGAGTGGTCGATCTGTCTCTAGAACTGTTACGACGGCTCGGTGTCAAAGGTCATCCGACCAGGTGAGCTACGCGTGTTGAAAACCGGGCCAGGTAACCTTCGATGACGTTTGGGGCAATCGCAGTGGCAGTGTTGCTCGTCACCTTCGGGCCCACTCTGTGGGTGCGCTACGTGTTGTGGCGTCATTCATCGCACATCGAAGGCATGCCTGGCACCGGCGCCGAACTCGCGCAACACCTGGTCGAGCGTTTTGGCCTGGATGGGGTCACGGTGGTCCGAGGCGGTGCGTCAGAGAATTTCTACCGGCCGGCAGACCGCACCGTTTCCCTGAGTCCGGACGTGTACGACGGCAAATCGCTGACCGCCGTGGCGGTGGCCGCGCACGAGATTGGCCACGCCATTCAGTTCTGCCGGGAAGAACCAGTGTCCCGCCTGCGCGATAAATACCTCGGAAAGGCTCAGCTCATTCAGCGGATGGGCTCGCTCGTCATGATGGGCGCGCCGGTGTTCACGGTCATAGCGCGCACGCCTTCAGTCTTGTTCTTTCTCGGTGCCGTGGGGGTCTTGACGATGTTGTCGTCAGTGCTCATGTACATTGCGATCCTGCCCGAGGAATACGACGCGAGTTTCAAGAAAGCCCTACCAATTCTCGAGGAAGGCTATGTTCCGGCATCGGACATGCCGGCAGCGCGCCGGAT
>CALDHJ010000218.1 GCA_937941555.1 uncultured Granulosicoccaceae bacterium
CAGGCGTTGGCTGATCGCCGGGCTCATCGTGCTGCTCGTTGCGCCCTTGACACTCTATCGTTCTACTCAGGATGCGCCAGACCGACGCGATTGTGTGAAGCATGCGCGCGCAGTACAGGCCGGTGAGGACGTGACCTTCAAGGCGAGCTTCGACTGCCTGACTCTGTCTGAAGTCCCGACAGTGATGTGGTTGAAGCGGCCGCCGCAATACTCCTACCCGCGCAACGACGACGGCACGCGCAGTATCGTCATGGAGGAGAGCAAGGCCAAGCGCCCGGTCAACCTGAATGTGTGGCTCTCGGAAGTCATCGACCAGAACATCGACTATGCCAAGGCGTTTTACGGGTACATATTCGATGAAATCACGAATTGGTTGCGCACCCTGCTCAACGCCATTGAAGCGGTGTTCGTTGGCACGCCCTGGCCGGTGACAGCCGGGCTCTTTTTGCTCATTGCCTACCATTTTGCTGGTACCAAAATCGCGGTGTTTACCGGCAGTACCCTGATCTATCTCGGCATATTCGGGTTCTGGCAAACAGCGATGAGTACCGTGTCGATCGTAGTCGCCTCGACCATTATCTGCGTGGTTGTGGGTCTGCCACTTGGGGTCTGGGTTGGCAAATCACGGCTTGGCTCCGCGATCGTGACACCGGTGCTCGATATCATGCAGACGATACCGTCATTTGTGTATCTTCTGCCTGCAGTCGCCTTTTTCTCGATCGGCAAGCCGCCGGGAATATTGGCCACCGTGATTTTCGCCATGCCACCGATGGTGCGACTGACGGCACTGGGCATCAAGCAGGTCCCCGAGTCGACCAAGGAAGCGGCGCTCGCGTTTGGCGCGAGTCCGCGCCAGTTGTTGACCCGCGTCGAGTTGCCGCTGGCAACGCCAGCCATCATGGCCGGTGTGAATCAGGTGGTGATGATGAGCTTGTCCATGGCCGTGGTCGCTGCCCTGATCGGGGCGGGTGGTCTCGGATTCATTGTTGTTGACGCCCTCGGCCAGAGTGAGGTCGGGCGCGGCATGCTGGCGGGCATTGCCATCGCCCTGATTGCCATGGTGATTGACCGCATCGTTCAACGTGCCAACCGGACGGAGGACTAGTCCTGCCAGACGGCGCACAAAAACCGGGTGGGTAACCACCTCACCACACTGCGGCACGGCGAGTTCGACACTGTGCCGGAGATATTTTTGACCAAAAGGAGATATCCATGAAGAAGACGCTTATTGCAGCTGCGGTCATGGCGACCGTCGGCACGGCGCAAGCGACTGAGAAAGTCGCGATTTCGGACCTGAGCTGGGCGGGTGCCAAGGCCATCGGCCATGTGATTGCTGCGGTCATCAACGGCCCGATGGACTCGGAGGCAGAGATTGTCGACGGCCTGTCGGACGGTAACCTCGTTGCAGAAGGCATGGACAAGGGCGACGGTTCGGCTGATGTCTACACCGATCTCTGGATGCCGAACCGCGCGGTCATCTGGGACAAGTACGTCGATGGCGCCGGCACCGTGGGTGTCAACAAGCCGTACGAGGGCACGCAGATGATGTACGTGCCGTCCTACATGGCCGACACCGTGTCGTCTTTTGAAGACCTCGCCAAGCCTGAAGTGGCCGCGATGTTCGACAAGGACGGAAACGGCAAGGGCGAGTACTGGGCGGGTGCCGCCGATTGGGCCTCGAGCAAGATGTGGCAGGTGAAGTTCAAGAGCTACGGCCTGAGCGAGTTGTGGGAGCCGATTCTGGTGCCACAGGCAACCTTCCTCGGTCAGCTCAAAGGCACTATCGCAGCCCAGGACCCGGTGCTGTTCTACTACTGGACACCCGAAGCCGTGCACGCCCAGTACGACCTCAGCCCGCTGTCCGAAGCCGGCCGCACCGAGGGCTGCGAGGACCTGAAGCTCGACCAGGAAGACTGGCTCGAAGCATCAACCTTCAGCTGCGAGAACAAGGACGCGACCATTTACATCGCGTACTCGAAGTCACTCGAAGAGCGCAACCCACCGGTTGCGAAAATGCTCTCTCAAGTGCAGCTCGATCCCAACACCATCAACGGTTGGATCCTCTCCATCAAGGAAGACGGTGAAGATCCGGCTGACGTGGCCGAGGCATGGATCGAGGAAAACGCAGACATCGTGAACAGCTGGATCAACTGATCGCGCTCAGTCTGTGACGTCAAGAGGCCGGGCAATTTGCCCGGCCCTTTTGTTTTAAGGAGTCGTTACCAGTGTTCTGGTGACTGCACTGCTCTGGCACACTCGAGTGTGCCGGCGACACCCGCCAGCGCCCCGGGGCGGAGTTCGAGTGCTTGCCAGGCGTGCGGATACGCCAGGGAATAGGGTGCTGCCACCGTGTGATCGGCGTGAAAGCCGGCGCGACTGTAGTAGGCCGGATCGCCCAGGACAAACACGGCGTCGCACGACTGTGATCTGAGTTGGGTGAGTCCGTGTGCAATCAGTGCGCGGCCAATACCCTGTCGCTGGCGCGCCGGGTCAACTGCAAGCGGTGCGAGTATGGCGGTGTTCAGCGTGTCGTGTCCGCGGATGTGCGTTGCCGTAAACAGAATGTGGCCAAGCAGGGCGCTTCCCTCCAACGCGACACAAGACAAGCGCGGCTCTGCGGTCTCGTCGTCCATGAGGGCGTTGACAAGGGTAGCTACGGCTGCGCCCTCCGACGCGCCGAACGCAAGCTGGTGCAACGCGAGAATGTCGGTCAGCGGGGTATCGCTGTCGGTTTGGACCTGCATGGCGGGTTGCCTGAATGGTTGGATCGGGAATGCGGCGCGCGAGGGGCCTCCGGGCCACGCCCTGTCCGCAGAAAGCCCGACGTCGCGATAGCAGGCGCAGTCTTCGGGCGCAGTGATGCAGTTGTTCAGTTTACCCCGGACGCCTGACGGCACAACACACGGCGAGCGTCGAGCGATTCAGATCGGGAATCGGCCTTCTCAATCGGGCCTTGATACAATCGGCGATGCGGGCAACAGCCCGGCGCCCAGCATCCAATTGGCTACGTGTTCCGAACCCGCCGCTGGCCACTCACGTCCCAGGAGTCACCCCCTTGAAAGCCCTTGTGTATACCGGTGTCAAAACGCTCGAATACCTGTCTGTTGACGAACCAGTTGCGGCCGATGGCAGTGCGCTGATCGAGGTGGAAGCGGTGGGCATTTGCGGGTCTGACATGCACGCGTGGGCCGGACACGATGAGCGGCGCCCGGCGCCCCTGATACTGGGCCACGAGGCTGCGGGCACAGTCCGGGGTGGCGCGCTCGACGGTCAGCGTGTGACCGTTAACCCGCTGGTGAGTTGTGGGCGTTGCGAGTGGTGTGAACGCGGACAGGATAATTTGTGCCCGTCGCGGCAGATCATCTCGATGCCGCCGCGTGAGGGTGCGTTTGCCGAGCAGCTGGCGATGCCCGCGTCAAACCTGGTCGAGGTGCCCGACCATGTGCCGATCGAGCAGGCGGCCATGGCCGAGCCACTCGCGTGCGGGTGGCACGCGGTGGATCGGGCCATTCGCGGGTTACAACAAGAACACGCGTCGGCGCGCGCGCTGGTGCTCGGTGGCGGTGCGATCGGGCTCGGGGCCGCGCTGTGTTTGCGTGCTCGCGGTGTCACCGATGTGGTGGTTGCCGAGACCAATCCACTGCGCCATGCGGCGGTCGAGGCCGAGGGCTTTGCCGTGGTTGATCCACGCGAAGCGGATCTCACCAACGGGTTTCAGATCGTGATTGACGGGGTGGGGTACGCGGCGACACGCGAGACGGCGTCGGCGGCCGTGCGGCCTGGCGGCGTGATTGCCCACATCGGGTTGGGTCAGGCGACAGACGGACTCGACATCCGCCGCATGACGCTTCAGGAAATTACGTTCATCGGCACCTACACCTACAGCAGTCAGGATTTCAAAGACACCTGCCAGGCCATTTTTGCAGGAGAGCTTGGGCCGCTCACCTGGCCGGAGCAGCGTGCACTCGCCGACGGGGGGGCGGCCTTCGACGAGATCGCAGCCGGTACCGTTGCTGCGCCCAAAGTCGTGTTGCGTCCTTGAAGGGGGCTCGGTTGGCGGCAACGGTGAGCGGCGTTGAGCGATTGAGATCGATCATGGCGGCCCTGCGCGCGCCGGACGGTGGCTGCCCGTGGGACAAGGCGCAAACCTTCAAGACCATCGCGCCCTATACCCTCGAAGAGGCTTACGAGGTACTCGATGCGATCGAGCGCGACGACATGGACGACCTCCGTGACGAGCTTGGGGATCTGTTGTTGCAAGTCGTGTTTCACGCGCGCATGGCCGAGGAGGCCGGGTTGTTTGCCTTTGATGATGTCGCCGAGTCGATCAGTGACAAGCTCGAGCGTCGCCACCCACACATCTTCGGGGATGTTCAGGCCGATACGGCTGAGGCAGTGCACGCCAATTGGGAAGCGATCAAGGCGGCGGAGCGCGACCGAAAAGCGGCTGGAGATGCCTCACTCATGGACGGTGTTGCCAGGGCGTTGCCGGCCTTGCAGCGAGCGGTGAAGTTGCAGAAACGCGCGGCTCGGGTCGGCTTTGACTGGGATGACCTCGTGCCCGTTATCGCCAAGGTGCGTGAGGAACTCGACGAGCTGGAGACCGAAATTGCCGCGCGTGCGTCGCAAGAGGCTGTCGAGGATGAACTCGGCGATGTGTTGTTTGCCGTCGCCAACCTGTCTCGGCATCTCAAGTGCGACCCCGAGCAGGCGGCACGTGGAACCTGTGAGAAATTCGAACGCCGATTCCGGTTTGTCGAAATGCAGGCGGTTGCCAGCGGAAAATCGATAGAGGCTCACTCGCTCGAAGAGCTCGAAGTCTATTGGCAACGCGCCAAACGTGAAGAGCGGGGTTGACCGGCTGCGCGATGTGTCAGCTGGGTTGTCTGCCGTCTGCATCAACAGCTGTTGCGCCGCCTGTGCAACCGAGTCACGTTTCGTGATACCCCTTTTGCGCGACGTCGCCTTGTTCGGATCGGCGTACAATGTGACCCACTAGGCGAGGGGCGCGACCGGCGCTTCGCGACACGGAGGCTTAAATGCAAGCATGGAATGAGTGTGCGTCGCGACTGGTTGACGTCGCGTCCGGGCGTGCGCCTGCGGACACACTGATACGCAATGGACGGTGGGTCAACGTGCACTCCGGCGAAATCCTGCCCGGCACTGACTTTGCCATCGTGTGCGGTCGCTTTGCTGCTGTCGGGCGAGACCTGAGCCGGACAGTCGGAGACAACACCCGCATCGTTGAGGCGGAAGGCCGCTATGTGTTGCCCGGTTTGTGCGATGCCCATATGCACGTCGAAAGCGGGATGGTGACGGTGACCGAATTCGCCCGTGCCGTTATTCCGCATGGTACGACAAGCCTTTTCATCGATCCCCACGAAATCGGCAACGTGCTCGGGCTCGACGGGGTGCGCCTCATGCATGACGAAGCGATGGCGCTGCCGATCAACGTCTTCGTGCAGATGCCCAGCTGTGTGCCGTCTGCGCCGGGGCTTGAAAATGCCGGCGCGTCGATCGGGATTGCAGACGTGGCCGAAGCCATG
>CALDHJ010000219.1 GCA_937941555.1 uncultured Granulosicoccaceae bacterium
GGAGCGTGTTCGGCTTCCACATTCGACCTTGAGGTTGGCGTCAGGCGCCGGGGTAGTCGCGTCGTGTCGGGCCGGTGTAGATCTGTTGTGGTCGGCCAATGCGGAAGTGCGGATCGGTGTGCATTTCCTGCCAGTGCGCAATCCAGCCAACGGTGCGGGCCATCGCGAACATCGCCGTGAACATGTTCATCGGGATATTGAGCGCCCGCAGGATGATGCCTGAGTAGAAGTCGACATTGGGGAACAACTTGCGTTCCTTGAAATAGTCGTCTGCCAGCACCGCCTCTTCGAGTTCGCGGGCCAACTGGAACAGCGGCTGATCGCCACCAAGTTCGTCCAACAAGTCGTGGCAAACGCCCTGGATGCAGGTTGCGCGTGGGTCGTAGTTCTTGTAGACACGGTGACCAAAGCCCATTAGGCGGAAAGGGTCGTTCTTGTCTTTTGCGCGTGCGATTGTGCTCTCGATGGTCTCGCCGGTTTCCATGATGTCGTCAAGCATGTTCATGACGGCCTCGTTAGCACCCCCGTGTGCTGGTCCCCACAGGCAGGCAATGCCAGCTGCAATGGAAGCGAAGGGGTTGGCACCCGAGCTGCCGGCGAGTCGCACTGTCGACGTTGACGCGTTCTGCTCGTGGTCTGCGTGCAGAATCAGGAGCGTTTCCATCGCTCGGATTGCCGCCGGTGAGGGCGAGTATTCCTCGGCGGGTACAGCGAACATCAGGTGCAGGAAATTTTCCGTGTAGCTGAGGTTGTTGCGGGGGTAGACGAAGGGCTGACCTCGGTAGTGCTTGT
This sequence comes from uncultured Granulosicoccaceae bacterium, assembly GCA_937941555.1. Taxonomy (GTDB): domain Bacteria; phylum Pseudomonadota; class Gammaproteobacteria; order CALCKW01; family CALCKW01; genus CALCKW01. Next base: position 793 of record CALDHJ010000219.1, read on the forward strand.
AGCAGTAGGAAGCCAGGGTTGGCATCTTTGCGATCAGCCGGTGCGCTGTGATCTGGCGGTGTTCCGGGTCGTTGATGTCGATGGAGTCGTGATAGAAGGAGGCGAGGGCAGCAACAGTCGCTGACAACATCGCCATGGGGTGCGCGTCATAGCGAAATCCCTGCATGAAACGGCCGATATTCTCGTGCACCATCGTGTGGTTCTTGATGATGTTTTCGAAGTCGTCCGACTCGGTGCTGTTGGGCAACTCGCCGTTGAGCAGCAGATAACACACTTCCAGATAGGATGATTTGGATGCGAGCTGTTCGATTGGGTATCCGCGGTGCAGCAAGATGCCCTGCTCGCCGTCGATATAGGTGATGGCGCTGCTGCACGACGCTGTGGCAGCAAATCCCGGATCGTAAGTGAAGTAACCGCTCTGTTTTGCCAGCGTGCGGACGTCTATCGCATTGTTGCCAACGGTGCCTTCCACAACCGGCAGTTCAGCCGTGTTGCCGGATGCCGGGTCTGTTACGGTGACGGTCTTCGAGGACATACTTGCTCCTTAGGATTGTTGGGCGGCAATCGCATGGCGACAGCGCGAACAAAGGCGTGGTGTCGGGCACGAATGCGGTGTGCGCATGTGCAACATGACTGGCACTCAGGATGACCTTAATGGTGCGCAAACCGGGTGGTCTGCACGGGCAGAAGCCCGTCGGTATTCTGGAAGTGACTCGCAGAATTCTTGCCGGAAACGCTCTCAATGTCGACGAAAACGTCCCATAATGGTTTGTATTGGTCATCGCTATAGTGACATTCAGTCGTCAAGTGCAGCAAAAATGTCGAATATTGAAGTGATCGTGCTGGGTCCCGCGGTATGAGCGCTGGCGATCGAACCTTGGCAAATACTGCTAAATCGGCTGATCAATCGGCATGCTGCACCGCACAAATCACGGTGAAATTGCGAGTGCGTTTCCACAAGGTGTGCTTCTGTTTCGTCAAAGTCGGGGTGCAAGGTGATCCGACGTGAGCACGCTCATCAGCAAGTCGCTGCTGATTGTCGACCGGCACCCCATTGTGCGGGACGCACTCTCACTCGCGGTACGATCACTGGTCGCGGTAACCCATGTCGTGGCTGTTGAGTCCCTGGCCGAGGCTCGACTCAAGGTGCAGCATGCGCACTTCGACCTGTTGCTGGTCGATCGCCTGCCGGCAGGCAAGCGAGAACAGCTCTATCTCGATGGCATGCGCCGGCACTCTCCGCCACTGCCTGTGCTTCAATTCGCCCACGATGAATCGGCTGGCAGCCTGGATGCGGCGCTGTCTGCGGGAATCGAGGGTTTCATCCCGCGCAGTGCCGAGCTGACTGGCTTGTTGGACGCAATAGAGCGGTTGCTCGCTGGCCGCGCGTATTTTCCGGCTGCGATGCCGGAACCCGGACTCACCGCCCGGACATCGCGTGCCTGCCCGGTGTTCCTGACAGAGCGTCGACGTGAGGTGTTGAGGCTTGTCATGCGGGGCATGACAAACGGCGAGATTGCCGCCGAGATTGGCGTTGCTGAAGGCACCGTGAAGAGTCACGTGTCTCATGTCATGCGCGCATTCGATGTCAACAGCCGCGCGCAGCTGATATTGCGGGCGCAACAGATGGGACAGGGCTAACGCGCGGCGTGCTTGCGTACGCAGTCGTCAGCCGTTGAAGCCCCAGGCGATCGTGACAGCCAGCGCCAGCAAGGCCCAGGTCACCATGTTGGTGCTGGTGTTTTCCCGTGCCATCGCGCTTTGCGCAAAAACATTGCCAGCCCGTTTTACGCTGATGATGGTTTTGTACAACACAGCGGCTTGAATCGCCTGTATCCGATCAAACACCGCATCGAGAGCGGGTGGGACCGTACGGGCCAGCAAGCGTCGATAGACCCAGTCAGTGTCCAACACCGTTGAGCGGAGCTCGGGCGGATAGATCTTCCACACCATCATGACGGTGAATGCGAGCGCCGAGTACATCAAGAGTTGAAGCTGCGTGATCACATGTGCAGCCGTGTACGGAACATAGTCGACGGGGTATGGCAACAGGGCGTAGAGCGCACCTGGGAACACACCGATACCGATACACAGTGCCGCTGTGATGCCCATGGCGATGCGCATGCTCCTAGGTGCTTCCTCGCAGCGAATTCCGCTGTCGTGTGCGAAGAAGGCGAAATACGGGATCTTGATGCCGGAGTGGTGGAACACGCCGGCTGACGCGAAGATCAACATCAGCCACACCAGGGTCAGGTGTTCACCTGCGACTGCCGACACGATCATCGATTTCGACACGAAACCGCTGAACAACGGAAAGGCAGAAATCGATGCTGCACCAATGATGCAGCACACCGTGGTGAACGGCATGGACTTGTACAGGCCGCCGAGTTCTGAGCCTTTGCACGTTCCTGTGCGCAGCAACACGGCACCCATGCTCATGAACAGCAGCGCTTTGTAGAGAATATGGCAGAAGGCGTGGGCGGCCGCGCCGTTGAGCGCGAGTGGGGTGCCGATTCCGATGGCGACGACCATGAAGCCCAACTGGTTGTTCAGGCTGTAGGCCAGAACGCGCCTGAGATCGTTCTCGATCACAGCATAGAAAATCGGAAAGGCTGTCATGATGGCGCCAATCCAGATCAGCATCTCGGTGCCGGCGTAGCCGCGTGCGAGCGCGTAGACAGCGAGCTTGGTTGTGAAGGCCGACAACAGCACCGTGCCGCTGGCAGTTGCTTCGGGGTAGGTGTCCTGCAACCAGTT
>CALDHJ010000220.1 GCA_937941555.1 uncultured Granulosicoccaceae bacterium
CGAGGAGGCCGTGGCGCGCGAGGTCTTCGAAGAGGTGGGCGTGCGCGTGCGCGATGTCCAATACAGTGGATCGCAGCCCTGGCCCTTTCCGCAATCGCTAATGCTCGGCTTCGTGGCCGAGGCGCGCGAGACGGCCTTGCAGGTCAACACCGCCGAGCTCGAGACCGCGGCCTGGTACACCCGCGACCAGCTGCTGGTGCCACGCGAGCAACGGCCGGTCACCCTGCCGCGCGCGGTGTCGATTTCGCGCGACCTGCTCGACAACTGGCTCTACGAGACGTCCTGATCAGATTGTCGATCGCAAAAAAAAGCAGGCTGAAGCCTGCTTTGGTGCTGTGCCTGATTTTGGGGGTCAGGCGCCGCACTTGTTGACGGTACCACTGGATACCAGTGCGTCGTACCAGGTCTGCGCCATCTTCGCGTAGCCGCTGCTATTCGGGTGCAAGCCGGTGGTGTCGCCCGGTGGCGGGGTCATGTCCAGGTTGCGATCGAGCGCCGCGTACTGGTCAACGACCGTGTCGGAGGTGTAGCGGGCGTCGCTTGCCATGTAGTTTGCGACCGTTTGATTGTGGGTTTCCACCGGGTCGCTCGCGTTGGAGCTGTCGGCGCGCGGTTTTATGATCTGTGCGACCAGCATAGACAGATTGTGGTTGCTGGTGCGCCAGGAGTTCGCGCTTTCGAGCAGGCCGACGACGCCGGAGGCGGTTGCCATGTCGGTGTTGTTGTCGTTGCTGCCGGCGTGCAGCAGCACCGCGTCCGGTGTGTGATCGGTCAGCCAGTCGATGAATCGCCCAGCGGCGAGATCGCCGGTGTTGCCCGAGCGCATCTGGTTCGAGGTCCAGCCGGGAAACCCCGCATGTGCAGTACTCGCAAGCCCGGCACCAGAACCGCTGCTGTTGGGGCCGACCATTTCGACCTGGTAGCCATTGCTGGTCAGCATGTCGTAGAGCGGCAGGCGGTAGCCCACGGCGAAACCGGAGGTGGGCAGGTCGCCGGTTGAGGCGTTGTAGGACGTCACGCCGTAAGTGATCGAGTCACCAACCGGCATGATGCGCAACTGCCCGTTGACGATCTGTACCGTCCCGGTCGTCTGTTGTCCGTCGCTGTCGGTCACGCGAAATCGGAATTCGTCCCGGTCGCCACGGCCGCTGCCGGTGGCCTGGTAGCGGTAGGTGCCGCTGTCGGATGCAATCGACACCGTGCCGTTGCCGGGCGCCTGTTCGAGGGCGAATCGCAAGGGGCTGGTAAAGCCGGCGCTCAGCGTATCTGAGAGGTTGCCGCTGAGGGCGGCGGTGGGGTCGGCGTTGTAAAAACAGGCTGTGGAGGCGGAGAGGACTTTCGACGAGCTGCTGTCAGAGCAGCTGGCGACCAGTACGGCCAGTGCGAGAGTGGAGGCTGTGGCCGCTGCGCGCGATGCGGTAAGTGACATGGTGTATCCCGTGTGCCCCGGGTTCGAATCGAGACGGTGTTGTCGTGTGTGGAGCCGAGCGACTGCGTGTCGTTCAGGCCGCCCGTTTGGCGAGGTCGCCCTGTCGCCGGCGCGCTTGTCGAACCCGCTGTGTGAGGCGTGTGTCCGATTTGCGTGACTGGCGACTGTCCCGACGTTTTTCGTCGCGCTGGGTCCGATCTGAAGTGCTCACTGATGCCTTCCGTGCAGAGTTGTGAAGGCGGTCACGCAAATTCCGCTCCGCAGTGGCAAAACCCAGTGTTTGGTAATGCGGAATCGGGCCGACCGGTCGTCCGAGTTCGTGCCCAGTTGCCGTTGATCGGCGGTCGCCGGTGGGCAGGCTCAGCGTGACGGTGCGCGGGGTGTATGGGCAGATGGCTGCCCCGCAAGGCGTCGCGTACCCGGCCTGAGGAGGCCGCGATCGAGACGGGGTGGGATGTATGGCGTGGGTCGGGTCAGTCGAGCCAGCGCGGGGCGGAGTCGAGCACGGCACGCAAGCGCGCATCAGCGTCGAGTGGCGCAGGTGCATCAGGCGTATCGGGCGCGAGCGGTCCTGTTGCGAGGGCCTGTGTCACCAATTGCAGCACCGCATCCGGCTCCGAGGCCGCGTTCTGACGGTCTTCAAGCATTTCGATCTGGCAGGCCCGGCGCTCGGCCCGCCAGCCGTCTGGCGTCGGCAGATCGGTGAGGATCTCGATCTCCACCAGGAGACTGGCCAATGCGTCGCTCTGGCGTTGTGCGAGCGCTGTGTCGAGCGGCTGCTCGAGGGCGTCGACGCGCTGGTCGAGCAGGGCGCGGGCGGCGGTTGCAGCGCCGAGCTGCTCGTCGAGTACGTCCTTGAACGGTGCGGTATCAACGGCCTCACCGGCGGCTCGTTGCGTTTCCAGCTGCGATAGCGTCCGGGCGAGCGAGGCGAGGGCGTTGAGCTGGGTGATCTTCCGCTGCTTCGGCGCTTCGCGTTGCGCGGCGTGCAGCTGGGTGATGAAGCCGTCGGCACGTGCACCGAGCTTCTGCGCATCGCGGCGCTGGAGTGCCGCGAGTTCGCTGTCGATCTGCCCGCGAATGTCCTCGGCGGCGCGCAGGCGCTGGGCGAGGGGCTGGCTGTTGTCGTCTGCGAGCGCGCGCAATTCGGAAATCAGGTCTTCAACCACAGACTGCTGCGCCGAGACCTCGGCCTTCTGCGCTTTGCGCGCGTCGCTGCGGCGGGCGAAGAGGGCGTCCATCGGCTGACGGAACTGTGTCCATTGCCGGCGTTGATCACGTGGTGTGACGGGACCGACATCCTTCCAGGCGGCTTGCAGTTCGATCGCGCGGCCAATGGCCTGGTCGAGGTCGTCCTGTTGCAACAGCGACTCGGCCTCGGTAATCAACCCATCGCGCGCGGCCTTGTTCTGTTTGTGACCCTGCTTGATCCGCTTGTGCAGGCCATCCATCAGGGCGTCGAATTGTTTCTGACAGTCGCGCGCATCGCTGTGGCGAACCGGGTAGTAGTGTCGCCATTCATCCCGGCTCGCGCGCATGGCGCGCTGAATCACGTCGAGGTCGGCGGCCTCTGAATCGAGACTGTCGACGAAGGTCTGCAGCTCTGACACCAGGCGCTCACGCTCGGCGAGGTTCTTGCGCCGCTTTGCCTGCTGCGCTTCGTGCCATTCGGCGCAATGGGCAAACGCCGTATCGGCAGCGGTTTGAAACCGCAGCTGCACCGGGTCGTTCTTGTCCAATGGCGCCCGGCTGATCGAGCGCCACTCCTGGCGCAGGGATTTCACCGCTTCGGCCTGGGCGTCGGGTGGCAGGCTGTTGCTGCCGAGTGCTTCCATTTTCTCGCACAACGTCTCGCGCAGCGGCTGGACGCGAAAGTCCTCCCAATCCTTGAGCTGAGAAAGGCCCTCGCGCGTGCCGGCGAGCTTGCGCTCGGCGGCGTGCCGGGTGTCGTCGTCGGCGGTGTCGAGCAGCGCGGCAATATCCCGCTCGGAATGCAGCGCGGCCTTGAGCTGTTTGCGCTGCACCTGCCCGCGCAGGCGGTAAATCATGCGATCGATTTTTCGCGCCACCTGTTGTCGCGCCTCGCGGCGGCTGCGCTGTTCGGTGGCGAGTGCCTGACCGAAGGTCATCAGCTTCGCAAGGGTGTCCGGCGGGGTGGCGTCTTGCGGCCAGTCGAGTTCGGCAAACCAGTCTGCGAGTTGGTCTTGCGCATCGGAGAGTGCGGCATCCGGGAGCTCGGCGTCGATGTTGCGCTCGAGCAAGGCATCGATGTCGCTGCGGTGGGCGGCGAGTACCGCCAGGCAGCGCTGTGCGGAGTCGGCGCGATCGCTGAGCTCATCGAAGTGAGACTGTTGTGCGGGCGATGGCGTTGCAGCCGAGACTGATTGCCATTGTGTCGCTGCGCGCGTGACGAACTCGCTGCACGCCGACGCGTCGGCTGCGTTGAGTTGCCGCCATTCGGTGCGCAGGGTGTCGAGCAGGGCCTCGTGTGCCTCTGACGTCGCCACAACGGGCTCATCTGCTAACACGGGCTGGTCGTCGACCGGTTCACCTCGGTCGCCATCAGGCGCCGTTGTTGTTGCGAATGCGGCCTCGGAAGGTGTCGATTCAGCGGCTGGCGTTGCGGCGTCATCGTGCTGCAATTGCGCGGCGCGCTGGCCGCAGCGTCGCAGGTTGCGCTCGATCACGTGTCGCTTGTCGTCGTCGAGCGTGGCGGCGAGCTCGTCGAACTGGCTTCGCAACACCTGTAGGCGTGCCCCGTAGTCGACGGTGTCGGCGCTTTCGATCAGCTTGGCGCTCGCCGAGATCAGGCGGTCAACGCGGCCGGCGGCTTCGTCCGATGCGGCCTGGGCCTCGCGCAACTCGCGCAGCCGCGTGCGCACCCACTGCTGCACAGATTTGTCGCGGGCGCTGCGCGACAGTTGCTGCAGCTGCTCGAGATCGCTGACCTGCTGCGCGGCAGCGACGCGCACGGCCGAAATCCGGTGGTTGCAGGCGATGTCGATTGCGAGCGACGGGTCGCTGCTGTGCTGGATCAGCACACCCACCGCCGGCGCGGACGGGAGCTCGAGCATGAGCTGCTTGCGACCGGTGTCGTCGGCCAGGTGGCGTGCAAGCACGGCGGCAGTTTCGCGTGCGACGGTTTCGTCGACATCGCTGAACAGGTCGCTGATGAGTTCCCGCCGCACATCCGGGTCGGTCTCGCTGATGAGCAGCTTGCACAGCGGGTCACGCAGGCCGATCAGGCGGGCGGCGGCGAGGCGTATCTGGGGGTCGTCGTCGTGGCTCAGCTCGCGCAGGCGTGAGAGGTGTTCGGGGTTTGCGCTGCTCAGCGAGTCGAGTTCGCTCAGGCGTTTGTCCGGAGACGAACGCCCGAAGAGCTTCGTGAAAAAGGTGTTGTTCAACATGCGACCACGGGCCCAGGGGAAGAGTGGCATCCTGCCTCGCGGCGCCGCGCCGTGAGCCGGTACGCCACAATTCGGGCAAGCATACGCGATTTGGGTGTGGTCTCCGAGTCGGAAGGCCCCGGCCGGTACGGGCCGACGCTGAGCATGGAGTAGAATTTGCGCATTCGATCCAACGCGAGAGCGGGAGAACACAGTGACTGACCTCGACAGCCTGGCGCACTGGCGCTATTCGGTAGACGACTCGGGCGTGGGGTGGTTGCTGATCGACCGCGCCGATGAAGAGACCAACAGCCTCGGCCGTGCGGTCATGGACGAGTTGGACCGCGTGGTGACCTACCTCGAAGCCAATCTGCCCAAGGGCCTGGTGCTGATGTCGGGCAAGTCCTCCGGCTTCATTGTCGGCGCGGACATCCGTGAGTTCGACGATTACACCGACGTCGTCGAGGTCAACGGCCTGATCACCGGGGCGCACGAATTGTTTCAGCGCTTCGAAGACCTGGGGTGCTACAAGGTTGTGGCCATCGACGGCTTCTGCCTCGGCGGCGGTCTGGAGCTCGCCCTGTGCTGTGATTACCTGATTGCAACGGACAGCGACAGCACCCGCATCGGGTTGCCCGAGATCAAGCTCGGCATCTTTCCAGGCTTCGGGGGCAGCGTGCGGCTGACGCGCCGCATCGGTGGTGCCAAGGCGATGCCGCTGATGTTGACCGGCCGGTTTCTCAAGGCCGGCGCCGCGCGCGCACAGGGGGTCATCGACGCGGTGAGCCCGCGCCACGGCAGCTTGCGTTGGGACGCGCTGCGCGCGGTGCAGCGCCGCCGCAAAAGCCGCCACCCGACGCGCCTGGCGAAGTTGGCAAATTCCCGCCCGGCCCGCGAGGCGCTGTCGCGTGTGATGGTCAAACAGACCGCAAGCAAGGCGCGCCCGGACCACTATCCCGCGCCCTTCGCGCTGATCGAGAGCTGGCGCGCCCACGCCGGTGACCGCAAGGCGCATTTCGTGTCGGAAGCAGCCGAGGTTGCAAAGCTCGCGGTGGGCGACACCGCGCGTGGACTGCGGCGCGTCTTTCACCTCATGGAAGACCTTAAGCGCACCGGCAAGTCGGTGGACTTCGACCTGCGCCGCGTGCACGTGATCGGGGCCGGCGTCATGGGCGGCGACATCGCGGCCTGGTGTGTCCAGCAGGGGCTCGAAGTCACGTTGCAGGACCGCGAGATGCGGTTCATCGAGCCGGCTATCAAGCGCGCGCACAAACAGTTTGCGCGCCGCCTGAAGGGCGGTGCGCTGGTCGCGGCGAAAGCGCGGCTGATACCCGACCTCGAGGGCGCGGGCGTGAGCCGGGCCGATGTCGTGATCGAGGCGATCATCGAAGACGCCGAGATCAAGCGCACGTTGTTCAAGTCGCTCGAGCCGCAGATGCGCAGCGATGCCGTGCTCGCGACCAACACCTCCTCCATTCCACTGGAAGAGCTGACCTCCGCGCTCGAGAACCCGAGCCGGCTGATCGGGCTGCACTTCTTCAACCCGGTCGCCAAGATGCCATTGCTCGAGGTGGTGCGCGGCGCCGAGTCGGACGCCGCGGTCGTCGAGCGCGGACTCGCCTTCGGCCAGCGCATCGGCAAGCTGCCGCTGGCGGTCAAGTCGAGCCCGGGCTTTCTCGTCAACCGCGTGCTCTCGCCCTACATGCTCAAGGCCATGTCGCTGCACCTCGACGAAGGGGTCACGCTTGAAAATCTCGACGAGGCCGCGCTGCGTTTCGGCATGCCGATGGGGCCGGTCGAACTCGCCGATGTGGTCGGGCTCGACGTCTGCCAGAAAGTCAGTGAAACCCTCGGTGCGCCGGACGCCCTGCGCGAACGCCTCGCGGGCTTCGTCGCTGGCGGCAAGCTCGGCAAGAAGAGCGGCGAGGGCAACTACGTCTGGCAGAAGGGCAAGGCGGTCAAGCAGAAGGCCGATGCCGACCCGGCCGAGCTCGAGCGCATATCCGCGGCCCTGCTGCAGCCGTTTTTCGACGAGTGCCGCGCCTGCCTTGATGAGGGCGTTGTCGACACCGTCGATCAACTCGACGCCGGCATCATATTCGGCACGGGATTCGCGCCCTTTCGCGGCGGTCCCATGCACTACCTCGCTTCCGGAGACAACGCGTGAACACTCAATCCCTTCGACCGGTCGCCGTTGTCGGTGGTGTGCGGACACCATTCTGCCGATCCAACACCGCCTACAGCGATCTGAGCAACAAGGACATGCTGGCCACGGCGCTGCAGGGTCTGAGCGAGCGCTTCAACCTCAAGGGCGAGCAAGTGGATGAGGTGTTTGCCGGCGCGGTGGTCAGCCACTCGCGCGACTGGAACCTCGCGCGTGAAGCGGTGCTCTCGACCGATCTCTCGCCCTTGACGCCAGGTGTGACCCTGCAACAGGCCTGTGGCACGAGCCTGCAGGCGGCGATGGTGTCGGCGGCCAAGATCGCGAGCGGACAGATTGATTCGGCGATTGCCGCGGGGTCGGACACGACCTCCGATGCGCCGATCGTGCTCGGCGACAAGCTACGCAAGCGCCTGATCAAACTCGGGCGCGCTCGCTCGTTCAAGGATCGACTCAAACTCTTCAAGGGATTCGGCTTGCGCGAGCTCGCGCCGGTGCCGCCGGGCACGGGCGAGCCCCGCACCGGCATGAGCATGGGCCAGCACTGCGAGCTCATGGCGAAAGAGTGGGGCATCACGCGTGAAGATCAGGACGCGCTCGCGCTCGCCTCGCACCAGAACGCGGCCGCGGCCTACGCGGCCGGTTTCATGGACCCGCTGCTGACGCCCTGCGCGGGCGTGTTGCGCGACAACAACCTGCGCGCCGACTCGACCCTCGAGGCGCTTGCCGGGCTGCGCAACGCCTATGACAAGTCTGACGCGGGCACGCTGACTGCCGGCAACAGCACGCCGCTCACCGATGGCGCCTCGAGCCTCTTGCTCGCGAGCGAAGAGTGGGCGCGCGAGCGCGGCTTGCCGGTGCTCGCCTATCTCACCCACTCGCGCCACAGCGCCGTCGACTTTGTCGCTGGGGAAGGCCTGCTCATGGCGCCGACTGTAGCCGTATCCGAGATGCTCGAGCGCGCGCAGATGAGCCTGCAGGACTTCGACCTCTACGAGATCCACGAGGCCTTTGCCGCCCAGGTGCTCTGCACACTCAAGGCCTGGGAGTCGGACGACTACTGCCGTGACCGACTCGGTCGCGACAGCGCACTCGGCGCAATCGACCGCTCGAAACTCAACGTCAACGGCTCGAGCCTGGCCGTCGGCCACCCCTTCGCCGCGACGGGCGCGCGGGTGTTGTCAGCTGGTGCCGAGGCGTTGAACGCGCGCGGCGGTGGCAAATGCCTGGTGTCGGTCTGTACGGCAGGCGGCATGGGTTGCGTCGCGGTGCTGGAACGGTGAGCCGTTTGATGGCGCACGCTTCGCGGCTGGCCCTTGCGAGTGCGCTGTTCGCGGCGGTGTTCTTGGCCCCGGGTCTGCGCGCGGCTGACAACGTGGTCGAGAACCGCGTGCAGTTTTCGGTGCGAGCCGAGCGCGATGTGGCGAACGACCGCATCGGCGCGGTGTTGCGGGTCGAGCGGCAGGCACCGGACGTCAGGCGACTGAACAACACCCTGAATACGCTCATGGCTGATGCGATGCGGGCC
>CALDHJ010000221.1 GCA_937941555.1 uncultured Granulosicoccaceae bacterium
ACTGTTCTCGCGCAAATCATCGTGCGCGAAGGTCTGAAAGCAGTCGCAGCTGGTCGTAACCCCATGGACCTCAAGCGCGGCCTGGACATGGCTTGCACGGCGGCGACTGGCGAATTGGCCAACATGAGCCAGCCCTGCAACGACGCGAAAGCGGTTGCCCAGGTCGGCACCATCTCTGCCAACTCCGATGAGTCCATCGGCGGCATCATCGCCGAGGCGATGGAAAAAGTCGGTAAAGAAGGCGTCATCACCGTAGAAGAAGGCAAGTCGCTCGAAAACGAGCTCGACGTGGTCGAAGGCATGCAGTTCGACCGCGGCTACTTGTCTCCCTACTTCGTGAACAATCAGGAAAAGATGTCTGCCGAGCTCGAAGAGCCCTACATCCTCCTGCACGACAAGAAAGTCTCCAACATCCGCGACCTGCTTCCCGTCCTCGAGTCGGTTGCCAAAGCGGGCAAGCCTCTTCTGATCATCGCTGAAGACATCGAAGGCGAAGCGCTGGCGACTCTGGTCGTGAACAGCATCCGTGGCATCGTCAAAGTGTGTGCAGTGAAAGCACCGGGCTTCGGCGACCGTCGCAAAGCCATGCTGCAGGACATCGCCATTCTGACGGGTGGTCAGGTCATTTCTGAGGAAGTAGGTCTTTCTCTTGAGAAAGTGACTCTGGAAGACCTCGGTCAGGCGAAGCGCGTCACAGTGGACAAAGAAAACACGATCGTAGTCGATGGCGCAGGTGCCAAAGACGAAATCGACGGCCGCGTTGAGCAGATTCGCGCTCAGATCGACCAAGCAACCTCTGACTACGACCGCGAGAAGCTGCAAGAGCGTGTGGCCAAGCTTGCCGGTGGTGTTGCCGTCATCAAAGTCGGTGCTGCGACCGAAGTCGAGATGAAAGAAAAGAAAGACCGGGTTGACGATGCACTGCACGCCACGCGTGCTGCGGTAGAAGAAGGTATCGTCGCGGGCGGTGGTACAGCGCTGATTCGTGCACGGGTTGCCGTTGAAGGTCTGTCAGGTGCCAACGAAGACCAGAACGTAGGTGTTCAAATTGCGCTTCGTGCCATGGAAGAGCCGCTTCGCCAGATCGTTGCCAACGCTGGCGGTGAGCCCTCTGTTGTGTGCGCCAAGGTTGCCGAAAGCGATGGCAACATCGGCTACAACGCGGCAACTGGCGAGTACGGCGACCTGGTCGAAATGGGTATCCTGGATCCGACCAAAGTGACCCGTTCTGCTATTCAGAACGCCGTTTCCGTTGGTGGTCTTATGATCACAACAGAAGCCATGGTGGCTGAAGCACCGAAGTCCGATGAGCCTGCAATGGCCGGTGCGCCGGGCATGGATGGCATGGGCGGTATGGGAGGCATGGGCGGTATGATGTAAGCCTGCCCGGCCCTTACCAAAAAGAAAACCCCCCCAGACCTCGGTCTGGGGGGGTTTTTGCATAGTGGAAGACAAGAAATCAGGGAAACACGAACGCTGCCGATAAGTGGCGTGGCTGTAGCCGTTGGACCGTTGAACCCGACCGGGACCCAGGGTACGTATGGGAAAGTTTGCCAAAACTGTGAAGCTTAAACCCGAAAGAGCAGGGCTTGGCCTGGGTTTGCGCCTGGCGTTGATTGGCTGTGTGTTCATATTGTGTCTGGGTGGCGCGTTGCTTCCGCCCGCGGCATCGATGTACCAGCAAACTCAGGTGAATGATCGGGCGGACGCTTACCTCGACGCGCTTGAAGCCATGTTGAGCACAGCCGACGAGCTCGAATTTCCGGAAATCCTGGAGCGTGTGCCCTCTGTCGTCGGTGCGTTGGTCAACGAGAGCAGCGGTGTCTCGATCTACAGCTTTGGCGATCTGCCTTCTCTCCAGCCTCGTTTGGTGGACGTGCCGGATCCAGTGTTGAACGGTGATCACGTCGAGGCAGTCTGGAAAATCAATTTCTTCAATCGCGGCTACATGATCGCTGTGTCGCTGGATGGCGACGGCATCGCCGATGCCCGCATGGCGTTTGTGCAGCGGATGGCGATTGTTGTCGCTGGAGCTGCGTTGCTGGCGTTCTTTCTGACCCGGGTACTGACGTCTCGCTACGTACTCAAGCCGGTGCTCGAGGTCATCCGTTCGCTGCGGGATGCACGGGTTAACGGTGACAAGCACTTGATCGTGATGGACGGTAGCGACGAGTTCGGACTGCTGATCCAGGAATACAACAATATGATCGAGGGGCTCGAGGCTGTCGAGCGACAGGTCGAGAAGAAACAGCGGTCACTCGAACATCTTGCGCACCACGATCAGCTGACCGGTCTGCCCAACCGTGTTCATTGCAAGCGGCAATTGAAACTTCTTGTTGCCAATGCGCAGAAGAACAAGACTCAGCTCGCTGCAATGCTGCTCGATCTGGACAACTTCAAATTGTTCAACGATCAGTTTGATCAGCACACGGGCGATTTGGTTGTTGCCGAAGTGGCCAAACGCCTTGAGTGCGCCTTGGGCGAAGGCGTCACGATCGGTCGCTTGGACGGAGATGAATTTCTGGTTGTGTGTGAAGTGGCGCGGCGCGAAGACGTAGTCCCGTTGGCCGACAAACTTCGCCAGGTCATCGCGGAACCGATCTCGCATCGAGCGGTGCGGTTTTCTATCAATGTCTCTGTCGGTGTCGCAACACTGCCGGGCAACGCAGAAGATTCCGAAGAATTGTTGAACAATGCGACCTATGCCTTGCAAGAAGCCAAGGTCAACGGTCGCGCACAGACTCAGATCTTCACCGATGAGATTCGAGACAAGGTGCTCAACCGCATCAAGCTCGAGGAAGAGATCAAGGACGGAGTTCAGAATCGCGAGTTTGAGCTGTACTACCAGCCAAAGCTGTGTTTGAAAACCCGTCGTCCGATCGGTGCGGAAGCACTGGTGCGCTGGAACCATCCCATGCGTGGGTTGGTGGGTCCGGGTGCCTTTATCGAGATCGCCGAGGAAACCGGGCTGATCATCGCGCTCTCTGATTGGATCGTAGATGATGCCTGTCGGCAGATTGCCGAGTGGTACAAGGTCGGACTCAACGACCTGCAGATTGCGGTCAATCTGTCGGCACTGCAGTTTCAGGATCCCGACCTTGTCTTCAAGATCTCCGATGCGATTCAACGCTACGGTGTCCGCCCGAGCTCCCTCGAGCTCGAGATCACGGAAAGCGCGATCATGAACGATCCCGTGGAAGCCAACAAACTGCTGGATGAACTCAGAGGGCTGGGTGTCACCTTGGCGATCGATGATTTCGGCACGGGTTATTCCTCTCTGAGCTACCTGAAAAACTTCCCGGTGCACACACTGAAGATCGATCAGTCATTTGTGCGCGATCTCGAGACTGAATCTGCCGACGCGGCCATTGTCAACGCGATAATCGGATTGGGCCACCACTTCGGCATGAAGGTGGTCGCCGAGGGTATCGAGAC
>CALDHJ010000222.1 GCA_937941555.1 uncultured Granulosicoccaceae bacterium
GGCAGTCGTCAATTCGGTGGCGTGGCGGCGGCCATCGCCTTGGCAAGGCGCTTGGGGAGGCCTGGGCCTTCGTAGATCAGCCCGGTGTAGACCTGTACAAGATCCGCACCGGCCGCACGGGCGGCAACAGCATCGGCTGCCGACGCGATGCCGCCGGCTGCCACCAGCAGCGTGTCCGCGCCGAGCAGAGCGCGCCAAGTTGCGATGATCTGTGGTGTGCGCGCACGCAGTGGTTCGCCCGAAAGACCGCCCGCCTCGTCGCCGTGATCGAGACCGGCGACCGCGTCGCGGTCGAGTGTGGTGTTGCTTGCGATGACGCCGTCGATGCTGTGCTGAGACACGAGTGCAGCGATATCGGCGCGCTGGGCGTCGTCCATGTCCGGGGCCACTTTCAACAAGATCGGCACGCGGCGGTGTAGTGTGTCCGACAGGCTGTCGCGCTCGCCAGACAAGCGCGACAGCAAGGTGTCGAGTGCGTCACGTTGTTGCAGGTCGCGCAGGTTCTTGGTGTTGGGGGAGGAGATGTTCACGGTCACGTAGTCGGCGACTGGTGCGACGGCGTTGAGGCACGCGAGGTAGTCGTCAACGGCGCGTTCGGCCGGGGTATCGGCGTTCTTGCCGATGTTGATGCCGAGCACACCAGACCAGCGTCGACGCTCGACCCGCGCGACCAGCTCGGCGACACCGCGGTTGTTGAAACCGAAGCGGTTTATCAGCGCCTGTCGCGCCGGCAACCGGAATAGTCTGGGTTTTGCGTTGCCCGGTTGGGCGCGCGGTGTGACGGTGCCGACTTCCAGAAAACCGAAGCCCATGGCACCGAACGCGTCGATGGCACGCGCGTCCTTGTCGAGTCCGGCGGCGAGCCCGATACGGTTGGCGAAGTCGAGTCCGAGCAGACGGGCGGGATCGTCTGTGGTGGGGCCGCACAGCGCCTGCATTGCCGGACGAGCGAGCGGGGAGGTCAGCGCGGCGAGGGTCAGATCGTGGCTTCGCTCAGCGTCGAGCGCGAAGAGTGCCGGTCGAACAAGGCGGTAGATCACGTCGGTTGCCTGCAGGTGCGGTTGTGCCGCGTCACAAGTCGTCCACCGAGAGAGGCTGGTTGCCTGGTTCGTCGAGTTCGTAGCGCAGGTGGATCGCCTCGGGCTCGCGCCAGATCAGCGACAGCAGCCAACCGGTCTGGGGCCAATCGGTGCGCGCGCTGCCGCGCCCGGATCGGATGGCGTTGAGCTGCGAGCTGCGTGAGGCTGCATAGCGTGGGAAGGTGCTGACATTCAAACCGCTGCGGTAGAGGCGTTCGAGGCGCTTTTTCCAGACGTCGTATTCCCGCCAGCCGCCGGGCTCGACGCGTCGTTCGACGGCGGTGATGCGGCCGGCGGCAATGTCGAGTTGTGTGTCCGGGTTGCCCGCGGCATCGGTGAAGCGGCCCTCCGCACCTTCGACGGGTGTGAGTTCGAGGGCGCTCGCGTCTCCGCCGAGGCAGTACTGGCCGAACACGCGCTTGGCGCAGTCGGGTTCGCCGGTTGCGGTGGCAACGCCCGTCCACAGCAGTGCCAGTGCCATCAGCAGTGGCGTTGTTAGCATTGTCATGGTGTAGGATTCTCCGGCTGTGAATGCAGCGGCGCAAGTGCCGCACGGCATTGGAGAGAGCAATGCGCAGTACGTTCGATAAATTGCCCGGATTACTCGCCAACGGCCTGCACCCGGTCTACCTGATCAGTGGGGACGAACCGCTGCAGCAGCAAGGGGCTGCGGACGCTGTGCGCGCTGCGGCGCGAGATGCCGGTTATTTGACGCGCGAGCTGCTTGAGGTCGACGCGCGCTTTGATTGGTCGTCATTTGCGGCGGCCTCGAACAGCCAGTCCTTGTTTGCCGAGCGCCGGATCATCGAGCTGCGCGTGCCCAACGGAAAGCCTGGCAAGCCGGGCGGTGATGCGCTGCGGGCCTACCTTGAGCGCCCGCCGGAAGACACGCTTTTGCTTATCGTAGCGGGCAAGGTTGACGCGAGCGGCCAGAAGAGCGCCTGGTACAAGGCGATCGACGCCGCGGGTGTGTGTGTGGCTGTGTGGCCGCCGAGACAACATGAATTGGCGAAGTGGGTCGCGCAGCGCATGCGGATGCACGGTCTCAAGGCCGACCGTCAGGCAGCGCAGCTGGTGGCGGAACGCACCGAGGGCAATCTGCTGGCGGCTGATCAGGAGATTCGCAAGCTGGTGTTGATTCTCGGTGACTCGGCGGTCGACGAGAAAGCCGTGATCGACGCGGTCGCCGACAGCGCGCGCTACAGCGTTTTCGATTTCTCGGCTGCGGTGCTCGCAGGCGACGCGCCCCGGGCCGCCCGCACCCTGGCCGGGCTGCGGGGCGAGGGGGTCGATCCGGTGCCGGTTGCTTGGGCGCTGACCCGTGACGTGCGCGATTTGTCGGTGCTGGCGAGTGAGCTCGAGCGCGGACAGGCGATGAACCAGGCACTCAAGCAGGTCGGGGCCGCGCCGTTTCGCCAGCGAGAATTGCAGGCGGCGGTGCGCCGCCACCCGGGGGTGCAGTGGCAGCGCTTTCTGCAGCGTTGCGCCGCCCTTGATGTGCGGGTCAAGCGTGCGCGGGGAGACGCCTGGGAGGCACTGCTCGACCTCTCACTCGCGGTTGCGGGCCGTCCGCCGTCCGTGCGCGCCGATTCGATCGCCTGAGCCACTGTTCAGGACTGGCTCAACTCCGCAATCTGCTCCAACAGAGCGTCTGGCACCTCGACGCCATGCGCGGCATGGTGCGCGCGCAGCGCACCGCGGCGCTCTCCCGGGACGCGCACATCGTTGCCGTCTGTCATCGCGGTGAGCATCTGTTCGAGGTGCTCGACAAAGCCCGGGGCGTAAAAGGCCGGGTCGATCGCGATGATGCTCTGCCCGACGTTTGGCGGGCCGCCCTCGTTGTTCGAGAACATCGACGCTTCATAAGAGCAATGCCCGCCAGTCAGCACACCGCCGAGAATGTCGACCATCAGGCCGAGCCCGAAGCCCTTGGGGCCGGCCAGTGGCAACTGCGCACCGCGCAGCGCGGCGGCGGCATCGGTAGTGGGGTCGCCGTTCTCGTCGATGGCGTGACCGGCTTCGATCGGTTCGCCTTCACGCGCAGCGCGCACGATATTGACTCGGGCCGTTGAGGCGGTTGCCATGTCCACGACAACGGGCTCCTCGCCCGCGCGCGGGGCGGCGAAAGCCAGCGGGTTGGTGCCGAAAAAGGGGACTTTCCCGCCGTGAGCGGCCACAGCCTTGGAGCTGTTGGCGAACATCAGCGCGACCAGCCCGGCTTGCGCGAGACGCCTCACGAACCAGCCGACCACACCGGCCGAGTAGGAATTGGTGATCGCCAGCATGCCGATGCCCTCGCGCTGCGCGCACTCGATCAGCCGCGGCTCGGCGTGCAGAAAGGCGGTGTGGCAGAAGCCGTGAGCCGCGTCGACCACGGTTGCGCTGGCGCCGGTTTTGACAATCGCCGGCTCGGCATCGCCGACCACCTTGCCGCAGGCGAGGTGTTTGAGATAGAGGTGGATGTAGCCCAGCCCGACGTTGCGAATGCCCTCGGCTTCGGCGTCTCGCAGTTCGAGCGCCGCGGCGTAGGCCTGCTGTTCGCTCGCACCAACGCGTCGCAGCGCGTCAAAACAGAGGGTTTCGATCTCGTCGAGGGTCAAGGTGGGCATGGTGTCGTGTCCGCAGTGGTCTGGAGTGGGTTCGCCTGTGTCCGTCTGTCCCGGGTCGGGCAGGGGATCGGGTGGGTGAATTGACTGCCGGGATCGCATGCTTGGGCACGGCCCACCGGCACAGGCATAATGGTGGGCTAATTTACACGCCTTGCCTGTGTGCAAAACGACTTCTGCCATGTCTGAAACCGCCAGCCAAACCTCTGATGCGCTGCATGACGCTGTCCAGGCCCAGGCCCGCGCTGCGCGCCAAGCGGCCACAGCGCTTGCACGCGCAAGTGGCCAGACTCGACAGGCCGCTCTGCTGGCCGTGGCGGCGGCCATCGAGGCCAATGCAGCCGACCTGGTCGCCACGAACCGCCTTGACGTCGAGGCTGCACGCGCACGCGATCTCGCCCCCGCGCTTGTCGACCGACTCGAACTCACCCCGGAACGCATCAACGGCATGGCTGACGGTGTTCGGCAAGTTGCCATGCTCGACGACCCGGTTGGCGAGATCAGCGCTGTGCGCCAACAGCCGTCCGGCCTGCGCATCGGCCAGATGCGGGTGCCGCTCGGTGTGATCGGCATCATTTACGAATCGCGGCCGAACGTCACGGCCGACGCGGCCGCGCTGTGCCTGAAAGCGGGCAACGCGACCTTGCTGCGCGGCGGGTCCGAGGCGCACAACTCGAACCGGGCAATTGGCGAACTGATCCAGACGGGGCTGCGTGAAGCCGGCCTGCCGGCGGAGTCGGTGCAATTGATCGAGACCACTGATCGGGCGGCGGTCGGCGCCATGTTGGCGCAAGACGACCTGATCGACGTCATCATCCCGCGCGGCGGCAAGGGGCTGATCGAACGGGTGTCTCGCGACACGCGCATTCCGGTTCTCAAGCACCTCGATGGCGTCTGCCACGTCTACATCGACGCAGACGCGGATCTCGAGATGGCAGAGCGCATTGCCTTCGATGCCAAAACCTATCGCTACGGCATTTGCGGTGCGATGGAGACCCTGCTGGTGCACAAGGGCGTGGCGGCCGAAGCGCTGCCTGGACTCGCTGCGCGGCTTGCGACCAAAGACGTGGAGTTGCGCGGTTGCGCCCGCACTTGCGCGATTCTCGACAACGCCATCCCGGCGACTGATGCCGATTGGGCCGAGGAATTTCTCGGGCCGATTCTGGCGGTGCGTGTTGTCGATGACATTGACGACGCCATTGAACACATTTCGCGCTGGGGCTCGCAACACACCGATGCGATCGTGTCCAACAACCACCACAAGATCGAGCGGTTTCTGCGCGAAGTGGATTCGGCCTCGGTGATGGTCAACGCGCCAACCTGCTTTGCCGACGGTTTCGAATACGGGCTTGGCGCCGAGATCGGCATCAGCACTGGCAAGTTGCACGCGCGCGGCCCGGTCGGGGTGCAGGGGCTCACGACGCAGAAATTCGTTGTCTACGGCGACGGGCAGACGCGTGGTGCATGACGTGCTCGCTCTGAGGTGTGCACTCGGCGCCGACGTGGTACCGGCGTGGTAGGCGAAGGCAGTTCCACGACGCTCGGGCACCCCCGCATCGGCGTCCTCGGTGGGACCTTCGACCCGGTTCACATCGGGCACCTGCGTCCGGCGTTCGAGGTTCAAACGGCCTTGCAGCTCGATCAGGTGCGGCTCGTGCCCTGCCACCTGACACCGCACCGGCCACAGCCACTGCGCTCGAGTCGGCTGCGCGCCAGCATGACCGGGCTTGGAATTCAGGGGCTCGATGGATTCGTTGTTGACGACCGCGAGTTGCAGCGTGATGAGCCGTCCTACACACACGACACACTGGCGTCATTGCGGGCCGAACATCCCAACGCAGAGTTGTATTTTCTGCTTGGTGTCGACAGTTTGAACGGGTTCGACACGTGGCACCGCTGGCGGGATATCCTGACGCTGTGCCACTTGGCGCTGATGCGTCGCCCGGGCTACGCGCTGAACGCGTTCGGCCAGTCGCTGATGAATGAGCACGGCGCAACCGCATCGGAGGCCCGAGATGCGGCCTGTGGTTGCATCGTGTCGATAGAAACAACGGAGCTGCGCGTGTCGTCGACTGCGATTCGCGCGTTGCTTGCCCGGGGTGGAGATCCCCGCTACCTCGTGCCCGATCCAGTTCGCGATGTCTTGCTGGAACGCACCGACTATCAGGACAAACATGACTGACAAGACAGTGGGGGAGACCCCCGAACCGCAGGCGCTCAGTGCGCTGGCGGCTGATGCACTCGACGATTTGAAGGCGACAGACATCCAGACGCTCGACGTGCGTGACAAGACCTCGGTTGCCGACTACATGGTGATCGCAACCGGCACGTCCAGGCGCCACGTCAAGTCGCTCGCCGAACACGTGGTCGAGCGCGTCGAGGCGCAGGGACTGCGGGCACTCGGCACCGAGGGCACCGACTCGTGCGAGTGGGTGTTGGTCGATCTCGGCGATGTGCTGGTGCACGTCATGCAGGCCCAGGCACGCGACCTCTACGCACTCGAGAAGCTCTGGAGCGTCGGTGCGGGCGGACGCGCCCAGTCGGCGACCGACTGACCGCGCAGTGCACCTGCACCTGGTGGCCGTGGGCACTCGCATGCCTGCCTGGGTCGACAGTGGATATTCAGACTACGCCGAGCGATTGCGTGGCGACTACCGGCTCACGCTGCATGAGGTCTCGGCGTCAAAGCGGGGGCGCCACGCGGACACCGGCCGGATTCTGAAAGACGAAGCCGAGCGCCTGGACCGCGCCGCTCCGGCGCGCGCGCGCCGTGTGGCTCTGTGTGTCACTGGCCGCGCCCTGAGCACCGAACAACTCGCCAGCCAACTCGATGACTGGGGCCGAGACGGCCGTGAGCTTGCGCTGTTCGTCGGTGGCCCAGAGGGTCTCGACAGCGCGTTCGAGTCTGCGTGTGATGCGCGTTGGTCGCTCTCGGCGCTGACGCTGCCGCACCCGCTGGTGCGCGTCATCGTCGCCGAGCAACTCTACCGGGCAGTGTCTGTGCTGCGCGGCCACCCGTACCACCGGAGCGATTGAAGGTGGCGCCCCCTCTGATTCTCGCCAGCAGCTCGCCGCGTCGCCGTGATTTGCTGTCGCAACTGGGACTGGTCGCCGAGTCGATCGCACCGGCCATCGATGAATTGCGCCTGCCACGTGAAACCCCGGGGCGTTATGCGCGTCGAATGGCCCTTAGCAAGGCGCGTGCGGTGGACAGCCGAGTGTCTGACCAAACTGCCATACTGATCGCCGCCGACACGGTAATCGCTCTCGACGGCGACATCCTCGGGAAACCGCGGGATGAAAGCGACGCGGTGCGGATGCTGAGTCGCCTCAGCGGACGAGAGCACAGTGTTTTCTCAGCCGTGGCGGTCGGGAGAGTTGGCGGATCATTTGCGTGCAAACTGGCTGAAACGCGCGTGTGGTTGCGGGCGACTACTCGCTCGGAGCGTGAAGCCTACTGGGCAACTGGAGAGCCCGGTGACAAGGCGGGCGGCTATGCTATCCAAGGACTTGGTGCTGCCTTCGTCGAGCGTATCGAAGGGAACTACCCGACGGTGGTCGGGTTGCCCCTGTTTGAAATGTTGATGTTGTTGGCGGCACACGGCGTCACGGTGCCCGCCGCCGCTGACTGAAGAGGATTCATGAGCGAAGAGTTGCTGGTCAACGCCTCACCCGAGGAGACCCGGGTGGCGACAATCGAAAACGGGGTGTTGACTGAACTGCAGGTCGAGCGCGCCAGCAAACGCGGCCGGGTGGGCAACATCTATCAGGGCAAGGTTGTGCGTGTGTTGCCTGGCATGGAGGCGGCGTTTGTCGATATCGGACTCGATCGCGCTGCGTTTCTGCATGTCTCGGACATTGCGCTGGCACCCGCGGAAGACGGCCTTGAGGCACCACCAAAAGCCATTCAGGAACACCTGCAGGAAGGCCAGTTGTTGCTGGTGCAGGTGGTCAAGGACCCGATCAGTACCAAAGGCGCGCGGCTGACGACCCACCTGACCCTGCCGTCCCGGTTGCTGGTGTACATGCCGCGTGAAGACACGCTCGGGGTGTCGAGCAAGATTGAAGACGAAACCGAGCGCGAGCGCTTGCGCAACATCCTCTGTGAGGGCAGTGCCGAGACGGGTGATGGCGATGTGCCGGTTGGTGACGGGTTCATCGTGCGCACCGCAGCTGAGGGTGAGAGCCGCGAACTCATCCTGCACGACCGGGACTTTCTGGTGCGCCTGTGGAAGGCAATTTGCCGCCGTGCGCAGGACACCCAGGGCGTTGCGGTCATCCACGAAGATCTGCCACTGGTATTGCGCGTGTTGCGCGATCTGCACAGCGACAGCGTCGAGCGCATCCGCATCGATTCACGCGAAAACCTGCAGCGCGCCGTGGAATTTTCAGACGCGTTTCTGCACCGACCCGAATTGCGACTCGAACACTACACCGGCGAACGCCCGATCTTCGACCTCTTCAACGTCGAGGACGAAATTCAACGCGCGCTCGAACGCAAGGTGCCACTCAAATCCGGCGGTTACCTGATCCTCGACCAGACAGAGTCGATGACCACCATCGATGTCAACACCGGTGGATTCGTCGGCCACCACAACCTCGAAGAAACCATTTTCAAGACCAATCTGGAGTCTGCGCAGGCGATTGCACGCCAACTCAAACTGCGCAATCTCGGCGGCATCATCATCATCGATTTCATCGACATGATGGAAGAAGAGCACAAACGCCAGGTCATGCGTGCGCTCGAGAAAGCGCTCGACCGCGACCACGCCAAGTGCAAGGTGTGCAGTGTCTCCCAGCTGGGTCTGGTCGAGATGACGCGCAAACGCACTCGCGAAAGCCTCGAGGGCGTATTGCTCGAACCCTGCCCCAACTGCAATGGGCGTGGCAAAGTCAAATCGACCCTGACACTTTGCTACGAGATCTCCCGCGAGATCATTCGTCAGGTGCGCCAGTTCGACGTGCGCTCGCTGGCTGTGCTCGCATCACAGGACGTGGTCGAGCAGTTCCAGAACGAGCAGTCGGATGTTCTCGCCGAGCTCGAAGCCTTTGTCGGCGTGCCCATCCGGCTGCAGGGTGAGCCCCTCTACACACGCGAGCAGTATGACGTTGTCCTCTTCTGACAGGCGACAACGCAAGCCTGGCGGACGCGTACGACGCGCGGCGCAGGCCAGTCGCTCGGCATTTCTGTGGTTTGTGTTCGCGAGCATCTGCCTGGTTGCTGCTGTCCTGAGTCTGGCCCGTTGGTGGTTGCCCGGCTACGTTGAAGACAACCAGACGCAATTGGTGCGGGCGATCGGCGACAACATGGGTGTCGAACTGTCGACTGCTGACATGCAATTGCATTGGAGCCATTGGGGTCCGAGCCTGTTGATGTCGTCCTTGCAGGTCGATGTGCCAGGCGTCGAAACCCCGCTGACACTCGAGGCAGTTGAAGCGAGTCTCGACATTCGCCAACTCGTGCAGTTTCGCAAATTGGTGGTCGACGAAGTCACCTTGCGCGGTATCGCCTTTGAAGTGCGTCGGGACGAAAGTGGTGAATGGATGTTTGCCTTCGACCGCGGGCAACGCGAAGCGGCCGGACTCGAGAGTGCACTTGCCGCGGTGTCGCGGTTCGGATGGATCAACGTCGAAGATGCATCGCTGCGCATGCGCGACGATTCACTGGGCACGATCTACGACATTTCGAACATCAAGATTGTCGCGAACAACCGCACCGGGCACACAAGAATCTCGGTAGATGCTGATCTCCCGGCCTCACTCGGCGGGCATGTGCGCGCGGTCGCGGATCTGCTGATTGACCCCGAGAAAGGGGTTAGCGGCCAGACCTATCTCAATGTGGATCGAGTCGCACTCGACGGGTTTTCCGGTGTATTCGGTGCCCGTGACGTGTTGCCAGTGGGTGATGTGCAGGATCTCCAAGTCTGGAGTCTGCTTGATGCCGGTCGTGTCGAAAGGCTTCAGTACAGAGTTGCTGGTGACCGCGTGGCCCTGCGCGATGCGGCGGATGCCGAGCGATGGTACATCGATTTTTTCAGCGGTGGCGGCGGTTGGCAACGTGAACAATCCGGCTGGTCAGCCTGGCTTGACGATACCGTATTGGCGCGTGACGGCGTGGCTTGGCGGCCGGGCCGTACCACCCTGGAACACCGCGACGGTCAATGGCTTGCCGGGGGACAGCTGTTGCGAGTCGAAGAGATTCGCGACCTGTTGTTGCCCTGGCGGCATATGCCGCATATTGCGCCGGTCGCGGAATGGCTGGAGGGCAGTTCACCGTCGGGTGAAATCGCCCTCTGGAAGCTCGTTCTTCCGCCCACAGGGTCTGATTCATCCCCGCCGCCTGACAACGACTCGGGCGGACCGGCAACGCCGGGGCGTAAGCTGCCGGTGCTGCCTGCAGGATTGAAATTCGAAGCGGTGTTGAGCGACTGGAGCAATCGCCGATTCGAAGATCTCCCGGGTGTTGAAAACCTCGATGCTGCCCTGCGGCTTGTCGATGGTCGGTTCAGCGTGCGACTGCAAGGGCAGGGCAGCACGCTGGATATGCCGGCGGTGTTTCGAACCCCGCTGCAATTCGATCTGCTGTCTGCACAACTCGATGGCGAGTTGAAAGCCGATAGCGCCTGGTTGGTGAGCGACGACGTGATCGTTGACACGCCCCATTTTCGCATGAACACGCGCTTTGCTTTCAACCCGTCAGACGATGGGCGAGGCATGGACATGGACGTGCGCAGTTCCATCCGCGATCTCGATGGGCGCTACCTGAGTACGTACTATCCTGTTGGTGCCATGCCTGCGAATTTACAGAAGTGGCTCGAGTCCAGTCTGCAGGGTGGGCGCGTGACTGAAGGCGAATTACTGCTCGTCGGAAACAGCGCCGACTACCCCTTTCGCACCCGCGAGGGGCGGATGGACCTGCGTCTGGCCGTGCAGGATCTGGGTATGCGGTATCACCCGGACTGGCCGGAGCTGACTGACATGGATGGCGATTTCGTGCTCGACGGTGTCGGTGCACGATACGAAGGCAGCGCACGTGTGCTGAACGGCAGCCTGCAACGGGTCGTTGCGGACATACCGGCTTTCTCGGATGCTCGAATGAATTTCGACACGCAGTGGCGCGGCGAGAGCGACACGCTGGTGACGTGGTTGCGTGAGGGCCCGTTGGCGGCATCTGTTGGCCGCCACTTCAAGGGGATTGAGGTGACCGGCCCCGTGGCCGTGCGTCTCAAGCCGGACTTCGGCCTGCGCCCCGGCATGCGTGGCACCATCTCCGGTGATGCGCAGTTCGGCGATGCCGATTTGACACTGACCGGGCCGGATCTGTCCTTTCAGAGTGTGCGGGCGCGCATCCCGTTCAACGAACAGGGCATACTCGGCCACGAGCTCTCCGGGCAGTATCTCGGCAGTCCGGTCAACGCCGTGGTCACGACAACTGCTGATCAACGGGCGGTCAGGATCGAGGCGGCGACCGAGATCGACCTCGGGCCTTGGTTGGAAGAGCGGGAAGTACCCGTGGCATCGTGGTTTGACGGCCGCAGTGCCTGGGATGTCACGGTCGATGTGGTGGCCAGTGAGTCCGGCGATCCCGCGCGCGTGTCCCTGTCGGCGCGCAGCGATCTCTCCGGCGTGCAGATCAGTGCACCGGATCCGGTGGCAAAGGATGCTTCCATCAGACGCGACGTTCGAGTGCGAGCCGAGATCGGCAGCGCGGACCGTGACCTGTGGCGTGTCCAGTTTGGTGAAGACCTGCAACTCGTGCTCGCCAGTCGCGACGCCAAAGTCGAAGCGCTGTCGCTCGGTGCCGGACTGCCGGCGCCCACCTTGCCTGAGGACGGTGTGCGTGCGCGGGTCGAATGGCCTGCGGCGGATCTGGAGCGTTGGTACACAGCGCTTGAAGATTGCTGTTTTGCGGACGACAGTGCGTCTGCTGAATCTGCCGGCGTCGATGTGTTCGCGCGCGTTGACCGGGCGACCTGGCTCGGTGCGCCGGTGGGCCTGGTGTCGCTGCAATTGCAGCAGGCCGGCCCCACGCTCGAAGGGCGCGTCTCCGGCGATTTGCTCGAGGGGCGTTTCAACTATGTGGCGGGCACGCGACCAACGCTCACAGCCGATCTGACCCGACTGGATGTGAGCCCGCTCATGGAGGCTGAGTTCGAGATCAGCGAGGCGGCGCCGTCTCACCCACGAGACTTCCCGGCGACCGAGATCAGCTTGCGGGAAGTTCAAGTCGACAATTTGCGCTTTACCGATGTCTACCTCAAGACCCAACCCGCAGCCAGCGGTCTGGCGCTTTCGGAACTGGTGGTGCGTTCGCCGCTCTACACCGCTCAGGGATCAGGGCAATGGGTACAGAACCCGGACGGACGCGAGGAGAGTGCGTTGCAGCTGTTTGCCCACACCAACGATGTCGGGCTCGCCGTGGCGGATATGGGTCGGGTGGGCTCTCTGACCGGTGGTCGGGGGCAGTTGAACATCGATGCCAACTGGCTTGGCGAACTGTGGGCGCCGGATTTTGCAAGCTTGACAGGTGGCATCAATTTCGAACTCGCAGACGGTCGCGTCAACGATCTCGACCCCGGTGCCGGTCGGGTATTCGGTTTGCTCGCGTTGCAGACTCTGCCGCAACGTCTGTCGCTGGACTTCTCGGATCTGGGCGACGGGCTCGGGTACGAGGTCGTGAAAGGGGATTTCGCGCTCGGCGGCGGCAAGGCGGTGGCCAAGGCGCTGTTGCTTGAAGGTCCGGTCGGAGTGGTCAGCGTGGTCGGACCGATCGACTACATCAACCGGCAATACGATCAGCGGATCGTCGTGTTGCCCAATGTCGGCGGCAGCTTGCCATTGATCGGTGCTTTCGTGGGTGGGCC
>CALDHJ010000223.1 GCA_937941555.1 uncultured Granulosicoccaceae bacterium
GGGTCAGCAACACCATGTCGATTTCGATGCCGGCCTGCTCGATTGCGGCGTAAACCATTGGCAGGTCGCCACCGGGGTCAACCACGGCACCACGCAGCGTGTGCTCGCACCAGAGCAGGGTGCAGTTCTGTTGGAAGGGGGTGACGATGATGATTTCGTGGCGCATCAATGGCTCCGCAGGATCAGGCGTTTAGGTCGGGAATAAGCTGGCTCTTGAGCTTTTCGATCTGGTCTTTGAGCAACAACTTTCGCTTCTTCAGGCGGCGCAGTTGCAGCTGGTCAGAAGCGGATTGGGTTGATAGTGTCCGGATGACCAGATCGAGGTCAGCGTGCTCGTGGTGAAGTTCCGTGACCAGGAGCCGCAGTTGCTCGCGTTGGCTTTCATCCATGCTGTCTGTTCCCGAGGTCGACCTGAAACACGGTGTGTCTGACTGACGTGTGTCGACTGCGTTGTGAAGCGTGCGTGGGGATGGCAATGTCCGTCCTGCGACGCGGCTTTGACAGCCGTTCAAAGGTCCATGGTAGACCAATTCGATCCACGATCACCACGCAAATGAGGCGCCATGATATCCAACTTGCCCCACGCCCACGCGGGCACCGTATGCCATGGGCGATTTCGACTGCGGCCCGAGGGCTTTCGCGTCACCGAGCAGCTGATTGAGGCCCCGAGCGGTGAGGGTGAGCATTCTTTGGTGTTGGTCGAGAAAACCGGCCAGAACACCGCATGGGTCGCGCGCTGGCTTGCGCGCGCTGCGGGGTGCGCGCAGCGCGATGTCGGCTATTGCGGTTTGAAGGACCGTCACGCTGTGTGCCGGCAATGGTTCAGCGTGCCACGTACTGTGCAGATGGCTGATCTGGATCCCCCTGTCGGTGTGACGGTGGTGGGCGTCGAGCGTCACCACCGCAAGCTGCGGCTGGGCTCGCACGCCGAAAACTACTTTGAGCTCGAACTCGAACTCGATCAGCACGGCGAGTATTTCCTCGAGCGGGCTCGAGCCATTGCCGAACACGGTTGTCCGAACTGGTTTGGCGCGCAGCGCTTTGGCCGCGACGGTGGCAACCTGACTCGGGCGCGCAGCTGGTTCGAGTCCGGTGCGCGGGTCCGGCGGGACCAGCGCGGATTCATGTTGTCGGCGGCCCGCGCTGAACTTTTCAACTGCTTTCTTGCGCTGCGCGTGCGGGCGGGCACCTGGAACCAGGCGTGTGATTGCGACGTCCTGAATCTTGACGGCTCGGGTAGCGTGTTTGCTGTCGACGCGGTCGACGCCGATATTGTGCGCCGCGTGGAGACGCTCGATGTGCACCCGACTGGCCCGCTATGGGGGCGAGGTGAAGCGGTGAAGGACAGCGGCGCGGCTGATCGCGAGCGCGAACTGCTTGCCGATGAATCTGCGCTGATGGAGGGTCTGGAGGCCAATGGGCTGCGCGCCGAGCGCAGAGCCTTGCGCATGGTGCCGGGCCGGCTGACGGCGGCAATCGACGAGGCACAACGCTCGGCGACCTTGGCGTTCAGTTTGCGCCCTGGTCAATTTGCAACTGCGGTGTTGCAGGAGATCGGCGTGTTTTCAGATGGAGCTGTTGCCGAAAACGCGTGATCGGCGCTGCGCTGCTACCCGCTGCAGTGCCAACAGCGCGAGCAGAAACCACATGGCTGTCGATCCGCTGCCCTTGCTCGCGTTCGGTCCCAAGTCAAGCGCGCCGGATGGGGGCGCGCCGGTTGCGGCCAACACGGCGTCAGCCGCATTGAGCAAGCCGGCGCCGCAGCCCGTGCAGTCGGCTGAAAACGCGGCACTGGTCGAGCGCAAGTGGCCGAGGATGTCGCTGACGCTCAGCAGTGGGTTGACGGCAATCATCATGGCGACAGTCGCGCTTACGTGCGGTGTCGCAATGCTGGTGCCGTAGCGGTAGCCGTAGCTGCTGTCTGAAAATGGCTCACGCGTGCCGTTGTCTTCTGTGGTGAGTACGCCGTCGTTGGGTTCACCACCAGGCGCGCTGATATCGACAGCGCTACCGAAACTGCTGTAGCTCGCACGCGAGCCGTCGCGGCGAGCAGCACCGACAGTGATGACATTGTTGCAGGTGGCCGGCGCATGCGGCGCGATGTCCATGTCTGCTGCGTGGTTGCCCGCTGCAGCGATGAGCACCGCGCCCGCGCGTGTCGCGTCGTCTATGGCTTGCTGCATCAACGGCGTGCAGGCTGAAACGATTCCCAGGCTGAGGTTGATGACCTGTGCCGGGTTTGTGTTGTCGGGTACACCTGCGACGTCCAGCCCGGCAGCCCAGCGTATGCCGGCAATGAGGTCGGAGACGTAGCCACCGCACTTGCCCATGACCCGAACCGGGAGCAGGTCGATGTGGGAGGCCGCGCCGACGATGCCGATACCGTTGTTTTGTGCCGCAGCGAGCACACCTGTCACGCCGGTGCCATGCCAGGTGCTCGATTGCACACGGCAATTTTCAGAGACCAGTCCGTTGCTGATGTCAGCAGCCGACACCCAGTCGCCCGGGTCGCTCGGATCGTTGTCACGGCCGTCGCCGTCGTTGGCGGTGTCGGCATCTGCGATGAAATCGTAGCCCGGCAGCATCGGCACCAGGTCGGCATGAGACTGCAACACACCGGTGTCGACGATCGCAACGGTGACCCGTGTCTGCGCCTTTTCAGGCAACCAGGCTTCGAGGAGGTTCGCCCCGGCCGGGTTGAGCAGAGCATCAGTCAGTGCCCACTGGTCGGACAGCAACGGGTCGTCGAAGGACGCTGGCAACACGCGAAGATCGCGTTCAGCGTGTGCGATGTTCGGATCCGATTTGAGGTGGTCCAGTACAGCGTCAGCGTGCGCTTGCGGCACGCGAATAACCTGCAGGGTGTCGTGGCCCGCTCGGGCGGTCGCACCGGAATCGATGAGGAGATTGACATCCTTGGCGTGGACCGGCCAGGCAACGCTGCCCGCGATTATCGCCGCGGTGACGCAACGGCGGCACCATTCGCCAAAAATTTGGCTTTTAGAGGCGCTGTATCGGCTGAGAATCTCCATGACCCACAGCCAGTGCAATCCGGGTGCCGATTGTCACCCGGCGAACAGACGCAACGAGGGTGGGTCAGCGTTCCTTGAGCCGGGGTATCAGCATCGGCAGATTGCAGGGCAGCGTACGGTTGTCGAGCTGGCTCGAGATCAACCGGTCC
Organism: uncultured Granulosicoccaceae bacterium; assembly: GCA_937941555.1. Taxonomy (GTDB): domain Bacteria; phylum Pseudomonadota; class Gammaproteobacteria; order CALCKW01; family CALCKW01; genus CALCKW01. The sequence goes on from CALDHJ010000223.1 coordinate 3,182, forward strand.
CAGGCTGTTGCGCACGCGCTCGTCGAGCCGGGCAGAACAAACAGGTAGGTGCCGTTAGCGACCCCCGCCAGGGCACGCGACTGGAGCGTCGAGCTGCCGATGTCGTCGAATGAAATCATGCGAAACATTTCACCGAAGCCGTCGAGCACCTTGTCGAGCAGCGGGGTGACCGCTTCGGGTGTGCCGTCGCGTCCGGTGACCCCGGTGCCGCCAGTGGTGATCACCACGTCAGTTTTCGGATCGGCGATCCAGCTGGAGACCACGGCGCGAATCCGGTAGACGTCGTCCGGCACGATGCGTTTGTCGAGCGCGCGGTGCCCAGCGGTTGTCAGACGCTCAACCAGCAAATGGCCGGAGGTGTCATCGGCGTCGGTGCGGCTGTCGGACGCCGTCAGAACGGCGATGTTCAAGGGCAGAAATTCGCGAGCGGAGTCTGACATGGGAATGCCGTTCGAGGAGCCGGTGCAGTCCGGCGATGTCGCTATTGTACCGTCAGACCGGTGAGACGCTCACTCGCCGCATTGCTCAGATCCATTCGGACAGGGAGCGGGTCGATCCGACGGTTTCTGGCTACCAATTTGTCGGTGACTCGACTGAATCGTCAGTCGACGCCGTTTTCGTTGGTATCATGCGCACCCCGTTTCGAGTGAATTCGATGGCTCAACGACTGCAGAAAATCCTGGCTTCCAGTGGCTTCGGGTCGCGCCGCGCCCTCGAGCAGTGGATCCGTGACGGCGAGGTACGGGTGAATTTCGAACTCGCGGAGCTCGGCGCCAAGGTGGCGGCGGGCGACTGGGTCACAGTGCGGGGCGTTCACCACCAGGTTGTCGATCGTGGCCGCGCGCCATGCCGGGTGCTGATGTATCACAAGCCGGTTGGCCTGGTGTGCACACGCGACGATGAACAAGGTCGCCAAACGGTGTTTGACAAGCTGCCACGGCTGCACAACAGCCGGTGGGTTGCGGTCGGGCGGCTCGATATCAACACCAGCGGTTTGCTGCTCTTCACCGACGACGGCGAGCTTGCCAACCGCATGATGCACCCGTCGTCCGAACTGGTTCGAAAGTACGCCGTGCGGGTTCATGGGGAAGTCGATGACGCGGCGCTTGAGACATTGCGAACCGGCGTTCAGCTCGAAGACGGTATGGCCGCGTTCGACACTGTGACTTCGGCTGGCGGTGAAGGCAGCAACCATTGGTATAACGTCACCCTGCGCGAGGGCCGGAACCGTGAAGTGCGCCGCTTGTGGGAGTCGCAGGGTGCCGTCGTGAGCCGGCTAACCCGCGTCCAATACGGGCCAGTGGCGCTGCCGCGCTGGCTGTCGCGCGGAAAATTCGAAATGCTGAAGGGGGAGGGCTTGACGACCTTACTCAAAGCGCTCGGCCAGGAGCACTCGGAAACCCTGTCTCTTGTGAAGAAGCAGCCGCCGCGTGGGCGCCGCACGGCCGAGACCCAACCCAAGCGGCGGGATTCCCGCAGCCGCAGAACCCGAAAGCCGACATGACCAGAGATCGACTCTACCGCGTTAAATTTGTCAACCAGAACCAGCTCATGGAAGTCTATGTCCGCGAGGTGTTTCAGGCTGAGCTCTATGGGTTCGTGGTGTTGCGCGACTTCGTGTTCGGCGAAACGTCGACGGTCGTCGTCGATCCCGCAGAGGAAAAGCTCAAGACCGAATTTCAGGGTGTTGAGCAAACCTGGGTGCCGATGCACGCGATCCTGCGCATCGACCAGGTCGAAAAACGCGGGGCGGCAACCCTGACCGAAATCAGCAAGGACAATATTGCAGCCTTTCCGAGTCCGATCTACACACCTCGGGACGTGCCGGAGGTGTAGGTGCGTTTCGGCGAATGGGTCGGGGCTCTTTTGCAATTGGCGGAGAGAGAAGGGTTGATTCGAAAACGCTTTGGCGTTTTCTCACCCTTTGGGCGTCGCTGCGCTCCGTCTGCCGAGCGGTGCTCGGCATCGAACCCTCTGTTGGGTTCGAACCCTGTCTCGTGATGCCTCAGTG
>CALDHJ010000224.1 GCA_937941555.1 uncultured Granulosicoccaceae bacterium
TCGGTCTGGCGACCCTACCTGTGGCCGGTCAAGGCCGTCATGATTCTCGGGTTCTTTTTGATGCTGCTGCAGTGCGTGTCGGAGTTGTTCAAGGATGTGTTGCGCATCAAGGGTGAGGCAGTCTGATGCCCTACGAACTGATCGCAACCCTCATGTTCTCGACCATGATGCTGATGTTGCTGACCGGGCAGCGGGTGTTCGGTGCGATCGGCTTTGTCGCCGTCATGGCGGCACTGCTCCTCTGGGGTGACCGCGGCGGCTATGACATCGGCTTTGCCGCGGCGATGAAGCTCATGAAGTGGTATCCACTTCTGACCCTGCCAATGTTCATCTTCATGGGCTATGTCTTGTCCGAGAGCAAGATTGCCGACGATCTCTACCGCATGTTCCACGTCTGGATGGGCGGGCTGCGCGGGGGCTTGGCCGTCGGCACCATTGGCTTGATGGTGCTGATTTCGGCGATGAACGGATTGTCCGTGGCCGGCATGGCGATTGGCGCCACGATCGCGTTGCCGGAGTTGCTCAGGCGCGGGTATGACAAACGCATGGTGACGGGGGTCATCCAGGCGGGCTCGTCACTTGGCATATTGGTGCCGCCCTCGGTGGTGCTCGTGCTCTACGCCATGATTGCGCGGCAGCCAGTGGGGCAGTTGTGGCTCGCGGGCATTGTGCCGGGCTTGATGATGGCGGCGATGTTCGTCGCGTACATTGTCATCCGCTGTCGGATCAATCCCGCGCTCGGACCGGTGCTCGACGACGCTGAGCGCGACATGCCGCGGGCCGAGAAAATTCGCCTGCTGCGGGCCGGGCTGCTGCCACTGGGCATCTTCGCCGTGATGATGGTGCCGTTCGTCAACGGCTGGACATCGTTGGTGGAGAGTTCGGCCATTGGCGCGCTGGCTGCGTTTGCGGCGGCGATTCTCAAGGGGCGCATGACGCGGACGGTGTTCGAGAACTCGGTGCGCAACACGCTGGGCATCACCTGCATGTTCATGTGGATCATCCTCGCCGCGCTGGCCTTCGGTGCGGTATTCGATGGCCTGGGTGCGGTCAAGGCAATAGAGAGCCTCTTCACCGAGCAGCTCGAACTCTCGCCCTGGACGATCCTGATCCTGATGCAACTCAGTTTCATTCTGATGGGGACGTTTCTCGATGACACCGCGATGTTGGTGATTGTCGCGCCGCTCTATGTGCCGCTGGTCGGGGCGCTCGGTTTCGACCTGATCTGGTACGGCATCCTCTACACGATCACCACTCAGATCGCGTACATGACACCGCCCTTCGGATACAACCTCTTTCTGATGCGTGCCATGGCGCCGCCGGAGATCACGCTGCGTGACATCTACGGCTCCATTGCTCCCTTTGTTCTGGTCATGGTGTTAGCCCTGACCCTCGTAATGGTCTTTCCAGGCCTCGCAACCTGGCTTCCTGACTATGTGTATGGAAAGTAACTGACTAGCAGTCAGATCGGCCAGTGACATATCCAACCAGGAGTACGACGATGACAACAAGACGTAAGTTCATACAAGGTGCCGCCCTTGCAGCACCGGCGGCGATTACCGGCGCCCCGGCCCTTGCCAACGGCACCATCAAGTGGCGGCTGCAAACCTATGCCGGCGCCTCGTTGGCGGCGGAAGTCATAGAGCCGGCGATCAAGATGTTCAACACCATCGCGGGCGACCGCATGCAGATCGAGCTGTTCTACGCGGATGAGCTCGTTCCGACCGGTGAATTGTTCCAGGCCATGCAGCGCGGCACCATCGATGCGGTTCAGTCCGACGACGACTCCATGGCGTCGCCAACAGAAGTGACCGTGTTCGGCGGGTACTTTCCGTTCGGATCGCGTTACTCGCTCGATGTGCCGGTGCTTTTCAACCAATACGGGTTGAATGAAATCTGGGACGAGGAATACTCGGCGGTCGGCGTCAAGCACATCAGCGCCGGGGCCTGGGACCCCTGCCATTTTGCAACCAAAGACCCCATCCGCAGCCTCGACGACATGAAAGGCAAGCGGATATTCACCTTCCCCACTGCCGGGCGTTTCCTGAGCCAGTTCGGCGTGGTGCCGGTCAATCTGCCCTGGGAAGACATTGAAGTCGCGGTTCAGACAGGCGAGCTTGACGGCATTGCGTGGTCCGGCATTACCGAGGACTACACGGTGGGTTGGGCGGATGTGACCAACTACTTCCTGACCAACAACATCTCCGGCGCGTGGGCGGGTTCCTTCTTTGCCAACATGGACCGTTGGAATGAACTGCCCGAAGACCTGCAGACGCTGTTTCGGGTGTGCTGTGATCAGTCGCACTACTACCGCCAGTGGTGGTACTGGGGCGGGGAGGCCAATCTGCGTGTCAACGGCACCAAGATGGAGCTCACCTCGATCCCGGACGACGAATGGGCAACGGTTGAAACCGCTGCGTTGGAGTTCTGGGAAGAGATCGCCTCGGAGTCTGAAACCAAGCGACGTGTGGTCGACATCTTCAAGAAGTACAACGCCGACATGGTGAAGGCCGGACGACCCTACCGCTACGGTTGATGTCGTGCTGGAGGAGGGCAGCACACTGCTGCCCTCTGTGTTGTGTTCCGCGGCACGGTGTGCGTGCCGCTTTGACTCTCTCTAGGAAGAATGGTGTATGCCCGGCAACCTCAGCTTTGACGATCTGAAAAAGGACGTCGAGAACGGCGCGATCGACACGGTGCTCGCGTGTCTGGTGGACATGCAGGGCCGGTTGATGGGCAAACGCTTTCACGCGGTCAACTTCATTGAGACGTCGTTTGAGGAAACCCACTGTTGCAACTACCTGCTCGCGACCGATCTC
>CALDHJ010000225.1 GCA_937941555.1 uncultured Granulosicoccaceae bacterium
GAAGGCTTCATCAGCCGCGCACCTGCCGACGTGATTGAAAAGGAAAAGCAGAAACTGGCCGACGCTGAATCGGCGCGGGACACACTCAGCGCAGAGCGCGCGCGCATCGCCGAGATGTGAGCCACGCGGCCGGTGTGATCAATCCGGCAAGACCGCTTGCACCACCAGGTACACCGCGAGCACGAACAGCGCTGTACCGATCAGGCCGCCGAGAATGAAATGGATCGGCTTGCCGCGCTCGAAGTCACGCTCGCGGGCGTCATCGGATTGCACCCCGAAGCCCGCAGCCAGCACGCTGCCGATTACCGCGAGCAGGCCGGTGCCGCGCGCTTTGGAGGGGCCTTTTTCAGGCGGATCGGATTCGGTCATCAGACAGGCAGTCGCCCCAGACAGAACAGTAGAAGGCCGACACCCTAACAGACAACGACGAGGCACCCCATGAGCGCAGTTCAGGATCGCATCGCGCCGCTTGCGGCAAGCTACGGCGGCGGCAACCTGCTCAACCTGATCGCAAGCTTCGAGAACGCAAGCGGGGGCAGCAGCGCCTTTGCCAACGCAGACGGTCTTGACGCTGCCGCGTTGGCCGAGCAACAACACATTGTCTTGTTGCTGCTCGACGGCATGGGTGACCTCCTGCTGCAGCGCTACGCCCGAACCGACGGCTTCTTCAACCGACACCGCAAGGGCGCGCTCAGCAGCGTTTTTCCCACCACCACGTCGGCCGCGATCTCAGCCCTCATGACCGGTCACCCGCCGGGGCAACACGGCGTGCTCGCCTGGCACATGCACCTCGCAAGCGGTCTTTTCACTACATTGTTGTGGCGCCACCGCCAACAGACCGGTCAATCCGCACCGCGCGAAAGCGAGGTCTTCAAGGCCGAGCCGCTGTTCAACCGCATCCACCGCGACGGCTACCAGGTGCAGCCACACTTTCTGGTTGACTCGCCGTTCTCACGTCGCCACCGTGGCCGCGCACGCGCCTTCGGCGCTCAGAATTTCAACGAGCTGCTCGGCCAGATCAACCACATCAGCCAGGGCCCGAAGCCGACCTTCAGCTACGTCTACTGGCCCGAGCTCGACAGCCTCGGTCACAAGCACGGCGTGGCAAGCCGCGAATGGCGCGACGCGTTGAACCGCATTGAGCGCAGCATCGAGCAACTCACGCACAAGCTGCAAGGCCGCCCGGTCACGCTCGTTATCACCGCCGACCACGGCATGGTCGACGCACACGGCGGCCAGTGCGCCAACATCGCAGACCTCCCCGACCTGCACGCCTGCCTGGACGCCCCACTCGCCGGTGAGCCGCGCGCGGCCTTCTGCCGCGTCAAAACCGAGCGGCTCGATGAATTCGACGCCCTGTGTCGCGAGCGCTACGCCGACATCCTGCACGCGTTGCCCGTCGCGGACGCGTTTCAACGCGGTCTCTTCGGCCCCGACCCGGACCACAGCCTCGAGCCCCGCGCCGGCGATCGGCTGCTGTTGATGCAAGACAAACACACCCTGGTCGAAGTGCTGCCAGGCGAGACACTGCCGGCGATGGTCGGTGTCCACGGGGGATTGCACCCCGATGAAATCGCGATCCCGCTGATCACCGTCGACACCGCCTGACAATGCCGACAGCCCGGTCGCCCACACCCGGCACCACAGGTACCATGCCCACGATGAACACACCGGGACATCACACAGCGCGCACATTGCGACACCAGGGGCTGGCAATGGTCCTGTTGGCGCTGGCGCTTGCGACCACCGCGATGTGGGTCCCCGTCGCCACGGCCGACACCCGCACGTCAGCGGAGAAAACCCTCCCCCGACCCGCGAGCCTGCAGCCTTGGGTGGATTTCTGGATCGACGTCTACGGCAGGCACCACGACGGTGTCCTGACACTGCACGACAGCCGCGACGCCGGCATCGTCTACGCCACCCTCGAGACACCGCGCGGCCAGAGCCTGCGCGACCGCCGCTTGCGCGCGGAACCCGAGATCGATGCGTTTCGCGAGGCCTTGCTCGACGTTGCCGAGGGAGAGCGCCGAGCCCGCACCCCCTACCACGACCGCGTGCTCGCCCTTTGGGGCCCCGACGCCAACCCCCTCACCCTGCGCGCGGCGGCCGAACACATCCGCTTTCAGGTCGGACACGCCGAGGCCTTTCGCGACGCACTATCACGCTCACGCGTCTGGCGCCCGTGGATCAACCGCGTCCTCACCGCACACCGACTGCCGCGAGAGCTCGGCGCCATCCCCTTTGTCGAGTCGTTTTTCAGACCCGATGTCGCACCGAGTTCCGGTGCTCGCGGCATCTGGCAATTTACATTGCAGGCAGGCCAACGCGACATGCACATCGGGGACGGGATCGACGAGCGCTTGAGCTTTTACAAGTCGACACTCGCCGCCGCACGTCTGCTCTCGCACAACCTCTCGATCACCCGCCGCTGGCCGCTCGCGGTGACCGCATACAACCACGGCACCCCCGGCATGATCCGCGCCGTGCGCCAGCTCGACACCCGCGATTTCGGCTTGATCGCCCGCCAGTACAGCCACCCCGAATTCGGTTTTGCCTCGCGCAACTTTTACGCGCAAGTGCTGGCTGCTGCCTACGTTGAGGCCCATCAATCGCGTTTTTTCAGCGCCTTGCCGCCGGTCTCTCCCCGGCCCACCCGCTTCGCCCTCACCCTGTCCGAACCGCGTTCGTTGCGTGAAATTTCGGTTGAGCAGGATGTCAGCCTCGCCGGCCTCGCCAGCGCCAATCCCGATATCCTCGACCCGCAATACCGTCAACACAAACGACTGCCTGCGGGCTTCACCGTGTTCGTCAACTGCATCAACGATTGCCCGGACGAACAAAGCAATGCAGTCGAAACACCGTCGGGTAATGGCCCCACGCGCTACACCGTGCGTTCGGGTGACACGCTTGGCCACATCGCCGTTCGTGTCGACAGCACCGTCGCCGAACTCGCCCGCGTCAACCGACTCGACCCCAACGAGCCTCTGGCAATCGGCCGCACACTTGACGTACCGGGCGCCGAAGCGGATCTGAGTTTCCTGCAGTTCCCGCCGGAACTCCGCCTCGACAAGCCGTTCGATACACGAGCAGCCTCAACGCGTCAGACACAGGCAATACAACCCGCCCAACAAGACAACTTCAGCGCGTTGACCGCAGCGTTGTTGGCCGCCCGTCCACCGGTGCCTGATGCCGCGTCCGAAACCGTCGTCTTGCCCGATACCGCGCAATACGCTTTGCTGCCTGACAGCCGCCTGGCGCTGTTGCACGGTGAGTCCACCGGGCTGATCGCGCGCTGGCTCGACATCGACACCCAGTCACTTCACACACTCAACGGCCTCGCACGCGATGCCGTGCTCGATGTTGGCCACGTGCTTTACCTCGCCTTCGACCACGTGCCGCGCGCCGAATTCGAACGCCGCCGCCTGCGGCACCACCGCGACAAACAATATGCGTGGTACGCCCGTTGGCAGATCGACGGCACACTCGAGCACGACATAGCGCCGGGTGATCGCCTCTGGCGTATCGCGCAGCAGCGTTACAATGTCCCGCAGTGGTTGTTGCTCGAATACAACCC
>CALDHJ010000226.1 GCA_937941555.1 uncultured Granulosicoccaceae bacterium
CGGCTACTCCGGCCTGACCGGCCCGTGCTGCTGCATCTGGCAACCGGCGACCTGCTGAATCTCACCAACCGTGATGGCGCGACGCCGGTTTTCTTACTGCCGTTTGACGCGCGGGGCGAGAGTGATGTGGCGGCGATCGGGCTGGCGGCAAATCCGGCCTGGCCAGTCGATCTGCGCGCGGCCGGGTTCGAAGAGGTACGTGCCTGGTTTGCCGGGCAAGGTGGCTCCGAGCGCGATGCGCGACTGAGCGGTGTGCGGCTTTTCGATGAACACACGGCTTCCGGCGAAGCCTTTGCGCTCAGGGCGGAGCGCGCGGTGTCGGTCTGGATGCTGATTGACCCTGAGTCCTCGCGCCAGATTGAGCGGCTTTACGGTGGGGGGCTCGGTGGGGCCATCGCCTTCGAGCAGGTGCGTGGCGGTTCACCTGTTGTTGAGCTGCCGCCCTTGCTCGGCGATGTGCGCGAGGAATTCACCGTACCCGCCGGCACGGCGCGGGCCTATCTGCTTGAAGCGGGTGAGACGGTTCAGGTGATCGATGTCGCCGGTCAGCAGTGCTCGGATTTCATGGCGATGAACGCGCGCGCGCTGCACGACGGGCGCGAACGCTACATCGACTCCACCGCCACACGGTCGATGGTGCGCGGCGCCTACCCCGTGCCGGGCCTGCTCGATAAATTCTACGACCAGGACCTGCGGCCGCTGCTGCGTTTGAAACAGGACACAGTGGGTCGCCACGACACCTTTGCCCTCGCGTGCACGGCGCGTGGCTACGAGGAGCGCGGCTTTTTCGGCCACCTGAATTGTTCCGACAACATCAGCCACGCCTACGGCCCGCACGGCATTGCGGCACGCCGGGCCTGGCCCGCCATCAATTTCTTCTTCAACTCGTGGATCGATCACGGCGACAACCTGATCCAGTCGGATGAAGCCTGGTCGCGACCGGGTGACTACGTTGCACTTGAAGCGGTCACCGACCTTGTCGCGGTGTCCACTGCCTGTCCCGACGACGTCGACCCGATCAACGGCTGGAACCCGACCGATATCCATGTCCGCATCTACAAAAAGAACACACCGATCCGCCACGCGGTGGCCTACCGCAGCGAACCGGAATCGGAGGCGATCTTGACGGAACACTCAGCATTCCATGCCCGCACCAGCGCGCTCACCCGGCAATTCGTGGTGGCGCGAGATCAGTGGCTGCCGCAGCACTTCGAAGCAACACGCGCGATCGAGGAGTACCAGGCTTGTCGTAATGCTGTGACAGTGCAGGACATGTCCTCGTTGCGAAAATTCGATGTGCTGGGCCCCGATGCCGAAGCCTTGTTGCAGCGAGCGTTGACGCGCGACATGCGCAAGCTCAGCGTCAACCGCGGTGTGTACGCGCTGATGTGCGATGAGACCGGGTCAGTGATTGATGACGGCACGCTGTTCCGGCTCGCACCCGATGCGTTTCGGTGGTGTTGTGGCTCCGATGACAGCGGCCATCAGCTCAAGCAGATCGCCGAAGCTAACGGTCTCAATGCGTGGGTCAAGGCGCTGTATTCGGCGATGCCGAACCTCGCCGTGCAGGGGCCCCGCAGCCGTGAACTGATGGCGCGAATTGCCTTCACGCAGCCGACCGCGACAGGTGTCGATCAACTCAAGTGGTTCGGTTCGACCGTGGCGCGACTGCACGACCGCGATGGCGAACCCTTCCACCTCACGCGCACTGGGTTTACCGGTGAGCTCGGCTATGAGCTGTTCTGCCACTCCGATTCTGCGCTGGCGATCTGGGACGCGGTCATGGCGGCTGGTGCCGACCTTGGCATCACGCCCATGGGGCTCGACGCACTCGATACCATACGCATCGAGGCCGGGCTCATGGCAGCCGGTGCCGAGTTCGGGCCGGACGTGGACGTCTACGAGTCGGGTCTCGGTTTTGCCGTGGATCTCCGAAAGGACGACTTCGTCGGTCGCGCTGCGCTAGAGCGCAACCAGGCCTCACCGCGTCGGCTGCTGTGCGGGTTGCGGTTCGACGGCCACGAAGCGCCGTCTCACGGCGATCCGGTGGTCGTCGGTCGACGTCAGGTCGGCGTCGTGACCAGCGCCACGGTGTCACCAGCACTCGACTGTGCCATCGCGATGGCGCGCATTGCCGTTGAGCACGCCGACGTCGGGCAGGCGCTCGAAGTGGGCCGGCTCGACAACCACAGCAAGCGCCTGCACGCGACCTGTTGTGATATTCCATTTGTAGATCCGACGCGCAGCCGCGCCAGAGCCTGAGAGACGCCATGACGACAGACTCGAAACCCTCCCCCAGCCCCGCAGGTGACCCCGTCATCCAGGTGCGCGATGTCTGGAAGATCTTTGGTGATCGCGCCGACGAAGCGCTGACTGCCATCAAGCAGAGTAACCTCAGCAAGGCTGACGTATTGGAGCAGTTTGAGGCCGTCGTTGGCGTTCGCGAAGTGTCCTTCGATGTTCATGAGAGCGAGATTTTCTGCATCATGGGTTTGTCGGGTTCCGGCAAGTCGACGCTCGTGCGCCACATCAACCGTCTGATCGAACCCACACACGGCGAGATCCGCGTCGGCGGTGTCGATGTGGGGGGGCTCAACGCCAGTGAGCTGCGCCTGTTGCGCGCCGATCGCATCGGCATGGTGTTCCAGAACATGGCGCTGCTGCCACACCGCACGGTGCGCGACAACATCGCCTTTGCGTTGGAGCTTCGCAATGTCGACGCTTTCACGCGCATGCAACTCGCCGACAAGGTGATCGAAACGGTGAGCTTGCAAGGCTACGGCGACCGCATGCCGGCCGAGTTGTCCGGGGGGATGCAACAGCGCGTAGGGCTCGCGCGGGCGCTCGCAGCCGATCCGGAAATCCTGCTCATGGATGAACCCTTTTCGGCGCTCGATCCGCTGATCCGCCGCGGGCTTCAAGATGAATTTCTGGAGCTGTCCAAAGTCATGGGCAAGACGACGCTGTTCATCACCCACTACCTCGATGAAGCGATACGCATGGGGTCGCGGATCGCGATCATGAAAGACGGCGTGATCGTGCAGATCGGAACACCCGAGGAAATCGTGACCCAGCCAGCCGACGACTACGTCGCGGATTTTGTTCAGGGCATCTCGCGACTGAAGCTGGTATTTGCACACACCGTCATGGTGTCGCCGGACGCGTACACCCAAGGCGGTGGCAGCGTGGCGGGCAGCGACAGTTGGCCTTCAGCTTCCACTGAGGCCGATCTCGATACCCTGATCGGCTTGTCGGTCAATTGCGAAACACCGGTTGCCATTGTCGACGACGGAAAGATGGTGGGCCTGGTGACCAAAGACATCCTGTTGCGCAGCGTACAGGGAGAAAATTGATGGCGAACCCGACTTCAGACAACAACCAGACGCTCGCCGAAATGAGCGCCGAGAATCAGGCGACCGACCACAACACCGAGATCCTGTCGGCGTTTGGGGATTTCGCCGAACAAAAGCGCGAGTACTATGCGCGCACCTTCCTCAAGCTCCAACAATCGAAATTGCCGAGCTGGCATCTCAACATCGCCGCCATGCTCGGCAGCTTTGTCTGGGCGGCGCTTCGCGGAAATTGGCTGCTGTTCTGGATCGCCTTCGCGGCGGACATGATGGCTGCGGCCAATTTCGGTTTGGTGTACCGCTACTCGGTGGCCAAGGCGGCTGCGATCGAGGCCGACAAGGCCTTTCTGGTCGAGCGCTTCACCAACTGGACAGGCCTGCATTTGCTTGCGGCGGTGCTGCTGCTGGTC
>CALDHJ010000227.1 GCA_937941555.1 uncultured Granulosicoccaceae bacterium
CACCCACCGTGCACACGCCGCGCAACTCAAGGTGGCCGGCATCGACGTGTTCTCCGCCGGAGACGTCAACCACGAAGGTGAACAAACCATGGTCTTTGATGATCCGCTGACGCCGGCCCGTCGCAAGCTTGTGCTCGCGAACGGCCGGCTCAAGGCCATCATGCTCTTTGGCGACGTGCGCGACGGGCCCTGGTTCAACGCCCTGATGCAGAAGGGCATCGACACCCGTGCCTTGCACGACCGACTGCTGTTCGGCAAAGCCTATTGCGAGGGACTCGCGGCGTGACGAAACCCACTTTGGTCGTCGTTGGCAACGGCATGGTTGGGCACACTTTTCTTGAACGCCTGATCGAAGCCGGCGGGGCAGATACCCACAACATCGTCGTCTACGGCGAAGAAACGCGGGCGGCCTATGACCGCGTTCACTTGTCAGAGTACGTCGACGGCCGCAGCGAAGCCGATTTGCGCATGCCCGGTGCAGACGACTACGCGGCCAACGGCATCACCTTCCACGCTGGCCACCAGATTGTCAGGGTCGACCCGGATGCCAACAGCCTGCAACTCGGCAACGGTGAACTCGTCCACTTCGACAAGCTCGTGCTCGCGACGGGATCGCGCCCATTCGTGCCCCCGATTCCCGGCAACGACCTCGACGGCTGCTTTGTCTACCGAACGCTCGACGATCTCGACGCGATAAAGGCGTGCGCGGAAAACGGCCGCTCGGGCGTGGTCATCGGCGGCGGGCTGCTCGGCCTCGAAGCCACCAACGCGCTGCAGAAGCTCGGGCTCGACGCCCACGTCATCGAATTTGCGCCTCGCCTGATGCCGGTCCAGCTCGACGCCGACGGCGGTCGCGTGTTGCGCGAGCGCATTGAAGCGCTCGGCATCACTGTGCACACCAATTGCGCCACGGCCGCGATCGAGTCTCAGCCAACCGGCGGCTTGCGACTGCAGTTCGCCGACGGCAACCACATCGACACCGATCTGGTGGTGTTCTCTGCCGGCATCCGCGCACGCGACGAACTCGCCCGCGACGCCGGGCTCGCGGTGGGCGAACGCGGCGGTGTGGTCATCGACGACCGCTGCCAGACCAGTCACCCCGACATCCTCGCAATCGGCGAATGTGCAAGCTGGCAGGGTCGACAATTCGGCCTGGTTGCACCGGGCTACCGCATGGCGGAGGCAGCCGTCGACACCCTGACCGGCGGCGACACCGTGTTCTCCGGCGCCGACATGAGCACCAAGCTCAAGTTATTGGGCGTCGAGGTCGGGTCAGTTGGTGACGCGCACGCCGCCGAAGACGGTGCGACCACCATCTGTTTGCAAAACGGAACCGCAGCCACCTACGCCAAGCTGGTCTTGAAAGACAATGCTGTCACCGGGGCCGTACTCGTTGGCGACAACCAGGCCTACGACACCGTGCTGCAGTATGCGTTGAACGGATTGCCGCTGCCCGAGAACCCGGTCTCACTGATCGCGGGCGACACCGAAGGCGGTGGCGGCCTCAGCGCCGACAGCCTGCCCGACACCGCGACCATCTGTTCCTGTCTGAATGTCAGCAAAGCGCAGATCATCCAGGCTGTCGACGACGGCCACCACGATCTCGCCGCGGTCAAGCAGTGCACGGGCGCGAGTAGCGGCTGCGGCGGCTGCGGCGCGCTCACAACCGACGTGATTCAGGCTGCCCTGACCGCACGCGGCATCGCCGTGGACACCTCGCTCTGCCGCCACTTCGGTCACACCCGTCAAGAGCTCTTCCACCTGATCCAGGTCAACCGCCACGAGACCTTCGACGCCGTACTCGCGGCCCACGGACGCGGTGCCGACGACGGTCTCGGTTGTGAGATTTGCAAGCCTGCCGTCGCCAGCATCCTCGCCTCGGTCTGGAACGAATACATCCTCGACGACGCCCACCTGCCACTGCAGGACACCAACGACCGCTTTCTCGCCAACATGCAGAAAAACGGATCCTTCTCTGTGGTGCCGCGCATCGCCGGTGGCGAAATCACGCCAGACAAACTCATCGTCATCGGCGAAGTCGCGCGCGACTTCGACCTCTACACCAAGATCACCGGCGGCCAGCGCATCGATCTGTTCGGTGCACAGAAACAGGACCTGCCGGCCATCTGGGAGCGCCTGATCGCCGCCGGATTCGAGACCGGCCACGCCTACGGCAAATCGCTGCGCACCGTGAAATCCTGCGTTGGCTCCACCTGGTGCCGTTACGGCGTACAGGATTCGGTCGGCATGGCGATCCGGCTCGAGAACCGTTACAAGGGGCTGCGCGCGCCGCACAAGGTGAAGATGGCGGTGTCCGGCTGCACCCGCGAATGCGCCGAGGCGCAGAGCAAGGATATCGGTGTCATCGCAACCGAAAACGGCTGGAACCTTTTCGTCTGCGGCAACGGCGGCATGCGGCCCCGACACGCCGACCTGTTCGCAACCGACCTCGACGACGACCAGCTGATTGCCCTTATCGACCGCGTGCTGATGTTCTACGTGCGCACCGGTGATCGTCTCCAGCGCACCAGCGTCTGGCTCGAAAAGCTCGAGGGCGGACTCGACTACCTGCGCGAGGTCGTGATCGAAGACAGCCTCGGCCTGTGCGCGGAACTCGAGTCACAGATGGCGCACATCGTCGGCAGCTACCAGTGTGAGTGGACCACCACCCTCGCATCGCCCGAGCGCCTCGCGCACTTCAACACCTTCGTCAACAGCGACGCACGCGATCCGAATGTCGCCTTCACCCGCGAACGCGGGCAAATCAAACCGTTGATCCGAATGGAGGTCGAACCCCATGCAAACTGACACAACTGTCTGGACCGACGTCTGCGACGTCAGCGCGCTGCACCCCTACGCCGGCGTCGCCGCGCTGATTGACGACACCCAGGTTGCACTGTTCTATGTGCCGGGCAACAACGCCGACCACGTCTTCGCCATTGGCAACCATGACCCCATGGCAGCCAATGCGGCCGTGCTCGCCAGCGGTATCGTCGCCGACATCGACGGCGAGCCGACGGTCGCGTCCCCGCTCTACAAACACCACTACCGACTGCGCGACGGGGTGTGCGTGGAGGCGCCCGAACACAGCGCCGGCAGCCGCCCCGCGCGCATCGTCGCAGGCCGGGTTCAACTTCAATCGACGGCAGAGTGCGGTGACACCGAGCGCCGCTGACACCACCTGTCCGTACTGCGGCGTCGGCTGCGGTCTGCGCCTCGATGCGCGCGCCGACGGTGTGACGCCCCTGTCGGCCCACCCCAGCAACCGCGGGCGTGTGT
>CALDHJ010000228.1 GCA_937941555.1 uncultured Granulosicoccaceae bacterium
TCACGGCACTGTTGTGCCGCGTCTGTCATGCGATGCACACGATGCGGTGCGCATCTCGAAAGCGTCGCAGTTGTATTTGTTGAGCGACCCGAGTTACCGCGTGTTTTGTCTTGCACCGGGCGACTACCGCGAGCTGGGTGCGTTGCTGATCTCCGGCGTGAGCGGCAGCGAGAGTGCGCCCCGTGTGGTGCAGCTCGATGGCGACGCGCTCGACGCCGCACTCGGCATTGCCGAATCAGACGACGATGACTTGCCCACCTTGCCGGCGACCACCTTGGTCAACAGCCATTATTGGCAGTTTATCGGGGTGCGGTGGCAGGAAGCTGACGTCGCACCGATCAGCGTGCGCGACAGCAATCACCTGCTCTTCGATCGGGTTCGGGTCGATCTGGTCGCAGCCGGCGTGTCGTTCACGGGCAGTGACCACGTGACCCTGCAGCGCAGCTTGGTGACCGGCTCCGAGTGGGACCACTCCCGCTGTCTGACGGTCGAACTCGCGGACGGGGGCGACGTCGCCATCACCAACGCCGAATTTCTCGGCTGCTATCAGGCTGTGCAGATCGATGCCAGCGGCGCGGGTGTATGGGGTGGTCTGCGCGTTGCCGGAAACGAATTTCACCGCGACAGCGGTGCAGGGGATCTGTGTGATGTTGTCGGCGTGACGGTCGACGGCGGTGTGGCGGCGTCCGCTGGCACGTTCCTGATCGAAGACAATCAATTTTCCGGCTGGTCGGCGCCTTCAAGCTGCCCGCAGAATACAGGTGTGGCGCTCACGTTGTCTGAGCGCGTCGACAACGCGGTGCTCGAACGCAATGTCATGTGGGGCGGCACGACGGGCATCGCCGTCGCCGACGGTGCAGGCGATGTGGCGGTGCTTGACTCGGTGGTGGTCGGTGACGGCGTTGGCCACGCTGTGCGGATTGGAAGCGGCAGCGGGGTCGTCGAGCTGATCCGTAACCACTTCGTGCGCACGGACCGCTGGCTCGACAGCCAGCGCAGCGCGCTGACGCTGTCGTGCAATGCGGTCGCCGCGAGTGGCTTGCCATCGACGCCGGTCGGCAGCCAGACTCTGATCACCGCGAGCAGCTACTTCTCCGCGCTGCCGGGTCCGGTCGCAACACCGGGCGGGCAGGATCAGGTCGCAGCCATGACCTCGGAGCGTTTTGGCCCTCTGTGTCTGTCGACCCACGCGCTGAGCGACCCGTCGACGCAGTGTCTGAGCGATGCCGCCCGTTACCCCGAATCCGTGCAGTGCGGGTCGGACTACTGGGTCGCGCAGTAGCGCGGATTGACCCGTTCGGGCCAATCGCTGGCCATCGTGGACCCGCTTAGGGCGCGTTGACTCGACGGCCCCGGGCCCGCAGTGGCAGACTCAGCCTGTATCCCTTTGGTGACAGGCCATGCACGCACTGCCCGCACCCTTGCGTTTCGACAAACCGGTGGTCCTGCTCGGGGGCGGCTGGGTCGATCTGCCGCTGCTCGGCGAGTTGGTGAACGAGGGTGTACCGCTTGTCGTCGCCGACGGGGGCGCCAATTGCCTCGCGGACAGTGACGTGCGGCCCGACGCGATCATCGGCGACCTCGATTCCCTCGCCGACGCGTCGCGCTGGCGCGAGCGGACGCGCCTGATCCAGCTGTCGGAGCAGGACACCACGGACCTCGAAAAGTGCCTCTACAGCGTTGAGGCACCGGCCTTCATCGGGATCGGTTTCACCGGCAACCGGCTCGACCACACGCTGTCGGCGCTGCATGTGTTGCTGCGCTACGCGGCCGAGAAGCCGATGGTGCTTGCCGCGGAGCAAGACTGGGTGTTCGTGCCTCGGCGGGATGTGGACCTGGTGCTGCCGGTGGGCAGCCGCCTGTCGCTCTTTCCGCTTGCGCCCACGCGCGTGCGGCGGTCGAGCGGCTTGCGCTACCCCCTGAACGGCCTGCAGCTCGCCACCGGCCAGCAGATCGGCACCTCGAACGAGGTGGTCGATTCGACCGTGCAGATCGAATTCGAGCCCGATGCGTCACCGGCCTGCGCGGTGTTGCTGCCGCGCGCGAGCTGCGCTGTGCCCGAGGTGCTGCTGAACGTCTTATAGGCGTCGCGCTAACCATTGACTGCCAGCTGCCCCGGGGGTGTCGCGGGTGTGACAGCCGCGCCAAATCCTGTGGCGTGCATGCGCCATAATTTGGCGAGATCGCGTGCCCTGCTGGCCCGGTCGGGTGCTACGGTGCGCAACTCTGCGAACTCTCCTTTGGAGCGCACCTGAAATGACCCGCTACTCCGCGTGGAGCGTGTTCAAGAACGGCCTCACGGGCCAGCGTGGCTGGGACCGCGCCTGGCGCGACCCCGAGCCGCGTCCGCACTACGACATTGTGATCGTCGGCGGTGGATTGCACGGCCTGGCGACGGCCTACTACCTCGCCAAGAACCACGGCCTGAAGAACATCGCCGTGGTGGAGAAGGGCTGGCTGGGCGGCGGCAACGCCGGGCGCAACACCACCATTGTGCGCTCCAACTATTTCATGCCGGGCAACCGCGCGTTCTACGAGCACTCGCTCAAGCTCTGGGAAGAGCTCTCGCACGAACTCAACTACAACGTGATGTTCAGCCAGCGGGCGCACATCTCCCTGCTGCACAGCCCAGCCGCGCGCGACGCCGCGGCGCGCCGCTACAACACCATGCGGCTGTCTGGATCGGACGGCGAGCTCTGGGATCTGCCGACGCTC
>CALDHJ010000229.1 GCA_937941555.1 uncultured Granulosicoccaceae bacterium
AACGCACCAGATCAAGTGGCTTTACCTCGGTTACGCCATCGAAGCGTGTCAGAACATGGCCTACAAGGCCGACTATCGCCCTCAGCAGCAGTTCCTCTCGGGCGCCTGGCAAGAGCGAATCTGACCCGGAAGCGCACCGTCAGTACCACGCAACCGCTCGCCAGGCTCGAGACAGTCGAGGAGCTCAGGAGCCGTGGAGGCTGTCCGGGTCAGGCCGCAACGCTTCGGTGATTTGAGCGAGGTAGCCATTGTAGAGCTCGGTCTCCGCGCTGGTTTCAGCGAGCTGTGTGATCAAGGGCCGCGCCGCCAACCACTGTCGTGTGCGCAGCAGGGCCATGGCCTGCTCGTGTTGAGAGAGTTCCTCTCGCATCGCGTTGCTCAACTGGTCGCGTCGGCCGATCGGCTGGTACACGCGAAGGGCCCTTTCGCGTCCCTTCAGCCGCAAGGTGCCAAGCTCGCGAAAGGCCGTTGCGCGATCCTGCTCGACTGTGGCCTCCGACACAATGACATCCACGTGGAATTCACGCGTCGCCTTTTCCAGGCGTTGCGCGACGTTGACCGAGTCACCAATTACCGTATACGCCTTACGGTGGCTCGAACCCAGGTGTCCGACGAATGACTCGCCGGTCGACAGGCCGATCCCGACCTTGATCGGTGGCAATTGGGCAAGCTGAAAGTCTCGCGCCAAACCGTCCATTTCCAGTTGAATATCGCGCGCGGCCAGGACCGCTAGCGACGCATGGTCACGGCTGGACACCGGAGCGCCCCAGAACGCCATGACAGCGTCACCCATGTACTTGTCGATGGTACCCCGGTGACGGATCACGACACGTGTCACCACATCGAAATAGCGGTTCAGAAGACCGGTCAGCTGACTGGGTGTCAGTTGCTCGGCAATGCCGGTAAAACCGCGGACATCGCAGAACAGGACGGTGAGCTCTCGGACTGATTCGGCGTTCTCAAGCGTGCCGGGATCGTCCGCCACCTGTCGAGCGACCTCCGGCGGCACGAATTGCTCGAAGGCGTCGGCCAGTTGGTGTCGCTCACGCAGCGCGCCGACCAACTGCACCACCGAGGATGTCAGAAACAGGACGGCCACCGAGAAGAGACCAAAGCGCAGCAGCGAGGGTTCACCGAACCCCTGGTACAGGACGAGCACAGCGAGGGTCACAGCGCCACTGAGCAACAAGGCCGTGACATGACGCGTAATGCACAGCAAGGCCGCGAACGCGAGGAGCAACAATTGCAGGGGCCAGAACGCCCAGGTGGCCTGGGTCTGGGTCAGAGAAGACAGAAGATTCCGTGTTACGAGTGCCGTGTCCAGCCACCGGCGAGATACCGTTTCCGCTGGCGCGTTGGCCGACACGTTGACGTTTAGCTCAATCGTCAGAAGCCCGTTCGCCAGCAGAAGCAGTGTCAGATAGGCGAGCGCCAGCGCCACCGCACAGCCGGTGCTGTAGCGGTGCCATCCGATATGGGCGAACAACTGGGAGTACACGTGCGCCTTCCGCTGACCAGGACGATGAGTAGAGTCCTGCATTTATAAAGCACAGCCGGGGCCAATGCGCCGAGCTGGCCAGGCCAGCTTCCAGGTGGATCACATCGGCGTTACCGGCCCCCTGCAGGCTTGGCTACTGTTCGGACGGCGTTAGCGGCGGCCTGCCCGACTCAGCGCCGTGGTGCGCACCACAACCCACGCGCGCGTTGAAGTGCGAGCCATTGCAGCGCGATGATCGTCATGCTGTTGCCGAAGCCGCCAGCATCGAGCCTCGCCAGGACGCTTTCGACCGGCTCGATGGTGGTCTGGATGTCCTCGTTTTCGCTTGCCAGACCAAACACCCCGCCGGTTTCGGGCAATGACGTTGGTGCAAGAAACAGGTGCAGCGTCTCATCGCTCGCACCCGGACTCGGTTGGTACCGTGTAATCGGAACCAGTTCGTCCAGGGTCAGGCCGGCCTCCTCATTGGCTTCACGCCGTGCAACGCCTTCGAGCGATTCCCCCGCCTCGACCAGACCCGCGAGGATTTCCTCCTGCCAGGGCCCGCCGGGCTGGTGCGCCGCCGCGGCTCGAAACTGCCGCACCAGCAGCAGTGTGTCGCGCTCGAGGTCGATGGGCAGCACCGCGACCGCATCGCCACGCAACACGATTTCGCGTTCCACAACCGCCGACCACCCCCCGGCAAAACGCTCGAACTGACCTCGCCAGCGAATCAGGTGCACGAAGCCCTCGCTGATCGATTCGCGATCAATCTCCCGCCAGGCAAGCGGGCCGTGCTCAGACATCCGGTTGACCACGTTCGAAAGCCTGTCGAACCCGCTCTAGATCGGCCGGCGTATCCACCCCCGGTCCTGGGCGTGTCGGTGCCTCGGCCACGGCGATGCGCTCGCCATGCCACATCACGCGCAGCTGCTCCAGCGATTCAATGCTCTCAATCGGCGCCGGCGCCAGAGTTGCGTATTGACGCAGGAAGCCCGCGCGGTAGGCGTAGATGCCGAGGTGGCGTGCGGCGCAGTCGGGCACGCTATGCCCATCCCCGTGCTGTACGAAGGGCACCGATGCACGACTGAAGTAGAGCGCATAGCCCTTGCGATCGCTGACCACTTTGACGCAAGCCGGGTCCACGAATTCCTCCGGATCACGCAGCGGCACACTCAGGGTCGCCATGACGGCCTCCGGATGTGCGACCAGGCAGCGTGCGACCGCATCCAGATTCTCCGGCGCAGTATCCGGTTCATCGCCTTGCAGGTTGACCACCACGGTGTCATCCGGCCAAGCCTTTGTTTCCACCACTTCTGCGATGCGATCTGTGCCACTCTGGTGGTCCGACCGCGTCAGGCACACATCCGCCCCGACCGACTCGCAGGCTCGCGCAATGCGGTCGTCATCTGTCGCGACCACGATCTGTTGCGCCGCACTGCGCGACGCCGACCGCCAAACCCATTCGATCAACGGTTTTCCGGCAATGTCAGCCAGCGCTTTGCCGGGCAGGCGCGTTGATCCGAAGCGGGCCGGAATCACCACGCGATAGGCGGGTGCTGATGACTCAGACATGTTCTCGGTTCCGGTATTGGGCGACGAGCTCGGTGACCTGTCGCAACAGCGTATCGCTCCAATCTCGCGCAAGTACCGCCTCCACACGCAACGCCCACGCGTCACCTATCGGCAAGCGGGCGCACTTGACGGCGTCTTTTTCGGTCATGACGATGCTGGCGCCGTCGCCAAAATCCAGGTCTTGCACAGCAAACGCATGGTGGTCTGCAAACGCGCAGGGCTCGAAACGGAGGCCGAGCGATCGCAGCAAGGCAAAGAATTTTTCCGGCCGCGCGATGCCGGCAACAGCGTGAAAGAAACGATCCGACAACGCCCCCGGGTCAAGCACCGGGCCGCTGCCGTTGATCGGATACAAGCCTGTCGCCATGATCAGAAAGCCGCTTTCATCGCCGTTGTGCACGACGTGGTCCACCGTATCCAATCGCCAGGGCGGTTCACGCAACGGACCCGCTGGCAGCAGAAATCGGTTACCGAGCTGCGCACTGGCATCTACAACCGCGATCTCGATATCGCGTTGCAACGCATAGTGTTGCAAACCATCATCGGTGAGTAACACATCCACCTGCGCATGTTCCTGCAATAGCCGCGCGGCACGAATCCGTTGTGCGCACACGGCGACCGGGCACGCTGCTCGCTGCGCGATCAGCACCGGTTCGTCACCCGCAATCGCCGGATCGCTGTCGGCGTGAACCAGCATCGGCACAGCCTCTTCGACGCCCTGCCCACCGTGGCCTCTGGACACCACGCCCGCGCGCAAACCGTGCTGACGCAGCAGCTTGACCAAGGCAATCACGAGAGGTGTCTTGCCGCTGCCACCGGCGGTGATGTTGCCCACCACAACCACGGGAATGCCGGGGTGCTCGGATTGCAGCACGCCATAGACGTAGGCGGCGCGCCGTAGTCCGGCCAAAACGCCAAACACCAACGACAGCGGCCACAGTGCCAGAGCCAGCAGTCCACGGTGTCCCCAGTGCGCAGGCGTCTTCATGGTGCCTGGTGCAATCGGGCGTAGTAGCCATGTTGTGCGAGCAGCTCAGCGTGCGTCCCCTGCTCCACGACCTGCCCGCGGTCAAGTACCACGATGTGATCCGCACGCTCGATGGTGCTCAATCGGTGTGCAATCACCAGCGTTGTACAGCTGCGCATCAGGGTTTCCAACCCCGCCTGCACCAGGTGTTCGGATTCGGTGTCGAGCGCGGATGTCGCCTCGTCGAGGATCAACAATGGGGCGCGCTTGAGCAAAGCGCGCGCGATCGCGATCCGTTGACGCTGGCCTCCCGAGAGCAGCACCCCGTCATCACCCACCCAGGTGTCATAACCTTGGTCGAGCTCGGCGATAAAGGCATCGGCATTCGCAGCCGCGGCCGCGGCTTCGATCTCAGCCGATGACACGTCGCGCGCGTAGGCAATGTTGGCCGCTACCGTGTCGTTGAACAGCTTGACGTCCTGACCGACATAGGCGATCTGCGCCCGCAACGATTGCAGGCTGTACTCGCGGATATCCGTACCGTCGATCCGAACCGCACCGCTGGTGGGTTCATAGAGGCGCGCGAGCAAATGCGCCAGGGTTGTCTTGCCGCTGCCCGAGCGCCCGACGAGTGCAACTGTCTGGCCCGCGCGCATTTCGAAATGCGCCTTGTCGATTGCCGAGCGTGTGCTGTTCGGATAGGAAAAACCGATGTTATCGAACTCGATGATCGACAACTGGCCTTCAAAGGTTTGGGTGCCGGTATCGGGTTCGCTCGGTGAATCGAGCAGCGAGAACACGCTTTCACCGGCCGCGATGCCTTTCTGAATCGTCGCATTGAGGTCAGACAGCGCACGTAATGGCTGGAACAACAACAGCATTGCTGTCAGAAAGGACATGAACTCCCCGACACTCAAGCTCTGGCTCAACCCTTCAACGCTTGCCACATACATGATCGCTGCGAGTGCCATGGCGACGAGAAAATGGATCACCGGCGTGCTGGCAGCGCGTGTTGCCGCCTCCTTGAGTGTCAGCCTGAAGGTGCGCTCATTGGCAGTCGCAAATCGCGCGCGCTCGTGTGCCTGCCCACCGTAGATCTTCACCACACGTTGGCCGTCGATCGCCTCTTCGGTGGTGTGGGTCAAGCGCCCCATCGACTCCTGAATGCCGTGGCTGATCCGCCGGAAGCGTTTGCTGATCCACGCAATCAACACCCCAAGAATCGGACCAATCAACAGGAACGCGAGGGTCAGTCGCCATGAATGCCAGGCCATCAGACTCAGCAGTGCGATGATCGTGACGGTGTCGCGAATCAAGACCGTCACAGCACGGCTGGCAGCGTTAGCCACCATCTGTATGTTGTAGGTGAGGCGCGAAATCATCTCGCCGCCGGTAGTCTGGTCGTAGTGACTCGAAGGCAGGTCGAGGTATTTCTGAAACAGGTTTGCGCGCAAGGTTGCGATGACACGACCACCCACCCACTCGAGGTTGTAGGTCGACAGAAAGCCCGTGACCCCTCGAAACAGAAACAGGCCGAGCACTGCGAGTGGCACCAGCCACGGATTCGGCGTCGTGCGTTCGACAAATCCCCCGTCAAGCAAGGGTTTCATCAGCGCGGCGAACGTTGCGTCGGTGACCCCGTAACCAATCATGCAGACGATGGCCACGGCCATGCGCCGCCAGTGATCGCGCGCGTAGCCGAGCAGTCGAAGGTAAGTTTGGGAGCCCGTGGCGACCGATGCGTCCTGCGTCATGGGGTCAGGGTGAATCGGCGCGGAGTGTAGGCAGGGAAATCCGCAACAGTCCGAGCTGGCTGCCCGCATCCATTGCGGTCACCACTGCCTGGTAAGGAGTTCCCCGGTCGGCCCGAATCACCAATGGCACGTCACGGCGTCCGGCCAACACTTTTTGCAAGCCCGCACGCACGGTTTCCAGCTCGCTGTTGAGCAGTTTCTGGCCATTGATGTGGAGTTCCGCCTGGGCGTTGATCACCACTTCGATGCGCTGCTCCTCGGGTGCCTGATCCGCGCTCGCCTGAGGCAGCTGCAGCTTGATCTGGCTTTCCTTCTGGAAGGTGGTCGACACCATGAAGAAGATCAAGAGCAGGAAGACCACGTCGATCAGCGGGGTCAGGTTAAGCTCGACCGGCGCAGCGGACTGCTGTCTGAATTTCATCAGCTGGCGGTCGGCGCGGCACGGCGGCGCGCAACCTTCGGGCGCTCTGAATCCGGCGATGCGCGGTGCGCTGACGGATCGAGTAGCGTCTGAACCAGTAGCAGCGACTCCTGCTCCATGGTCACGACCAGGTCATCGACACGGCGGTGAAAATACCGGCTGAATACCAGCGACGGAATCGCCACAAAGAGACCGGCCGCCGTGGTCATGAGCGCCTGAGAGATGCCCCCTGCCAGTGCGGTCGGGTTGCCCACGCCGGCCGACGTGATGGTAGCGAACACTGAAATCATGCCGATCACGGTCCCGAGCAAACCCAGCAAGGGGGTAATTGCGGCAATCGTGCCGAGCGCATTGAGAAAACGGTTCAGACCGTGCACTTCGTGGCGCCCAGCCTCCTCGATGGCCTCCTTGAGCACATCGCGCGGCACACCCCGATTGGCGAGGCCAGCGGCCAGAACCCGTCCCAACGGCGAATCGCTGCGCAGCGCTTTGAGTTGTTCAGGATTGGCCGTGGCTTGCAAAGCACAACGCTGCGCCAGGCTGCGCGCGCGCTGCGGCACCACACGCGCCGAGTGGAGGGCGTAAAAACGCTCGACAATGATGGCCAGCGCCACCACGGAACACGCCAGGATAGGCAGCATCAACCAGCCGCCAGCGAGCAATATCTCAAGCACAGGTTCGGTTCCCGATCGGGGCCGCAACACGCGACACGCCTTCAATCCCGAAGTCTAGCAGCCACACCACAACCAGACGGGAAGGATCAGTCGCCCGACGAGATTCGATGCCAGAAACGTTGCCGCTCCTGACGCCACTGCAATACCGCACCCTCGATCGGCTCCGCAGCCGGCAGACTTACCCGCAATGCGCCGCTGTCGGCTGTACTGAAGACGGGAATGCCGCGTTTGGCGTAGGCGGCAACAACCGACGGATGCGGCAGGACAAAGCGCCCGCCGCGTGTATGCGAATTGATTGCGACCCGTGGCGCAAGCTGATCGAGCAGGGCCGCACCGGAGGAGGTCTTGCTGCCGTGGTGCGGCACCAGGATCAGCGTTGCCGGCGCAACCTCGCGACGAACCAGGGCCGCCTCGCCTCGCGATTCGACATCGCCAAGCAGCAGCGCACTCTGCCCACCGGGCACCTGAACGCGCAGCACACAGGATCGATCGTTCTCCGAACCCGTGTCCTCACGCGACGGATGCTCGATCGAGAATGTCACTGCGTCCCACGTCCACTGCACAGCCGGTGCACAGCTGCCGTTCTCGGGTCGCAGCACACGGTCAACCGGCAGGGCACGCAACAACCCGGCGACGCCACCTGCGTGGTCGTTGTCGGCGTGCGAGACCACGAGCGTGTCCACACGCGAGCGGCCGCCCGCGACAACCACCGGCGCGACGACACTGGCACCCGTGTCGAAACCGCCGTAGCGCGGCCCGGTGTCGTAGACAAGGGTGCGGGACCGGGTTTCGACCACCACGGCCAGACCGTGTCCGACGTCGAGCACCGTCAGGCGCACCGTGCCCGGTACAGGTCGCGAAGGTCCGAGAGAGAACGCCAGTATCAGGGCACCGAGCGCACAGAGCGGCGCGAGAGTCCAGCTGCGTGGCATCAGCAACAGTACTGAAACGATACTGACCGCCGCCAGCGCCCACTGGCCCAACACCGAGGGCATACCCAATGGTACCGCGTCCGCCGCGACAGCCAGAACCGACAGCACGACACCAAACACCAAATCCGAGACCTCGAAAAGCCAACGAGCCACTGTCGGCTGTACGAACAGCAAAGCCGACGCGAGCAACACGCACGGTACCAGCAGGAAGCCGAACAGCGGCACCAACAACAGATTGGCCAGCGGGCTGAGCCAGGTGACAGCCCCGAAGACCGACACGGTGATCGGCGTGAGCACCAGTCCGATCACCGTATTGACCCAGAGCGTCTGTCGAAAAGCCGACCAGTGTCGGCGTCCTTTCAGACCGACCACTATGGCGAGCACTGCCAGAAAAGACATCCAGAACCCGGCGTCGAGAACCGACAGCGGCCAGAGCACAAATATCAGACCAAAGGCTATCGACAAACCGATCCAAGCCTGCATTTTCAGCCTTGCGAAGAGGTACAGCGAAAACACACCCAGCATGATCAGTGCGCGCAGTGTCGGCAGGGAAAAACCGGCGAGCGCCGCGTAGGTACAGGCAAACACCAGCCCCACCAGCACGGCACCCACACGGCGCTCACGCAAAACCGGCGGCAACCGCACGGCAAACGCCCCTGCCCACCACAATCCATTTGCCAGTGCATAGCCAATGCCCGCCACCATGCCGATATGCAAGCCCGATATCGCCACCAGATGGGCCGCGCCGGTACTGCTCAGCAATGCGCGTTGTTCGGGATCGAGTCGATCGCGCGAGCCAACGACCAAAGCCTCCATCAAGCCGGCGTGTTCGAGGCCAGCGGTCGCACCGCGCAGGCGTTCGCGCACGGACCAGCGCCACCGATCAAGCGACAGACTGCCGTGAGCCAGACGTGTGTTGTCATCGGTGCGTTGCACAGTCCCGAGCGCGCCGATACCGCGACTGAACAGCCAGGTTTCGTAGTCGAAGACATGGGGATTGCTGCGTCCCGTTGGCGGGCGCAGTTTCAACGTCAGGCGCCAGCGTTCGCCCGGCAGCACCCGATCTTCCACACGGTACCAGCTCACCCGCGCCACCATACCGAGTGGCACAACGCCTTCCGGCGCGTTGCAGTGCAAGACCCGAAACCGGAATCGGATGCGACCGTGCTGCTCGCGCGGCAACCCCTGCACCGTTCCGCGACACACAGCCACCAGCGCCTCGTCGGAGTCGAGCCCGCTCTCGAGCCGCTCTACGCCCCAAAAGAGCAGCCACAGCGCAGCACACAGCGCTACGCCGAAGGGTCTGCTTCTTTGCCACCACAGAAGCAGGAATCCGCACACGGCACCCACAGCGATTCCCTGCCAAGGTGGCAGCTCGCGCAGTGTCAACACAGCCAGCACCGCCAAAGTCGCCAGAATCAGGGTTTGCATGCCCCAAGCCTGCCCGACGCACCATTGAAGTTCGCGCCCAACCGGCCGCTAACCGTCTTGGATTGGCAGCCTCTGCGCCGCGTGTTTCAGCGTTGTAGCAGCGCTCTGATCCGACACAGTGTCCGGGCAACCTGCCCGCGGCGACGGCTGAGGGCTCGCATCGGCATGAAGAAATGGCTGTGCAGAGGCGCATTCGCGCCAGACTCGATTGCGGCGCGCCCCGCCCTGTCAGCGCTGCGCCCCTGGCTGCGCGACCCGCGGCTCTATCGGGTCACACGCCATTCAGTCGCCGGTGCTTTCGCCATCGGACTTGCGCTGATGTGGGTGCCGCTACCCGTACAGACTCTGCTCGCCAGCGCGTGTGCGATCCAATGGCGGGTCAACCTGCCGCTCAGCGCCAGCCTCGTTTGGATCACCAACCCGCTCACCATCCCGCCGATGTATTACGGGGCCTATCAGGTGGGCTCGACCATCACGGGGCGAACCGATCTGAGTGGAAACACCTGGTCGGAATTGCTCGCTAACGCGCAGGGACTCTGGCTGCCGCTGCTGACCGGTTGTACCGTACTGGCGGTCGGGTGCGCCGCGCTTGGCTACGGTGTGACCCACCTCATCTGGCGCGCCCATATCCTGCATCGCCTGGCGCTGCGGCGCGCCCGAAAATCCGTCTGAGCAGCTCAGCCAGGATCCACTTCCGAGAGACTGCCGTCGACCAACTGCAGACAGCGATCCAGTCGGGCCGCGAGGCGTTGATCGTGCGTCACGATCACGAAGGCGGTCCCAAGCTCCCGGTTCAAGGTCACCAACAGGTCATGGATGCGGTCCGCGTTGCTGTCGTCGAGGTTGCCGGTCGGCTCGTCGGCCAACACACAACACGGCTCTGTGACCAACGCCCGCGCGATCGCCGTGCGCTGGCGTTCGCCGCCGGACAGTTGCCCCGGCTTGTGTGACACACGATCCGCGAGACCAACGCGTTCGAGGTACTCAGCAGCGCGGCGCTCGGCAACAGTGGCTTTCTCTCCCCGGATCAACAGCGGTAACGCAACATTTTCAAGCGCCGTGAATTCGTTCAGGAGGTGGTGAAACTGGTACACGAAACCGAGCAGGCGATTGCGCAGGGTGCCGGCCGCCGCGGGCGACAGTTGGCTGAAGGATTCACCGTTGACCTGCACATCCCCGGCGCTCGCGCGATCGAGCCCCCCGAGCAGGTGCAACAAGGTGCTTTTACCGCTACC
>CALDHJ010000230.1 GCA_937941555.1 uncultured Granulosicoccaceae bacterium
TGACAATGCCGCGCCTTGCCTCGGGTGCATCCACGCTTGTTTCAATGGCGGACTTGTGCAAATTGATGCTTCGGGTGGTTTCGGCATCGCCCTTGAGTCGCTCGCTGCGCTGGGTTTCAGCGCCGGCGACGAATTCGGTCAACACCGTGTTCCACGGCGCAGGCAGGCTCTCGGGGCTGCGCCCCTCGGCGAGCAGTGCCTCGATGCCGGTGACGCGGGTCATTGACGAATTCCAGATCACGATCGTGCCTTGTCCGTCCAGAGAGCACACTCCGATCGGCAACTCGCGCAACACGTCTCGATGGTAGCGACGCAGATCATCGAGTTGGCGCATGGCGCCGCGCAATTGCGTTCGCGACTGCTCGAGGTGACCCTCCATGAAACGCATGCTGTCCGACAGGGCTTCGTGAGTGCGCTGTTTCAGGTGCAATCGGTCATCGACGATCAGTCTTGCGAGTACCGGGCCGAGCAGGCCGGAGAGATTGCGTTCGATGCGTTCGCGCAGTTGCCGCAGTTGAGCCGGCCTCGCCTCGTCGGCCGTGAGGCCGAGTTCGCGCATGGCCGTTTCGACTTCGCGTTGCGCCGCTTTTTGGCCCATCACATTGCTCAACTGTCGATCGAACTGTTCGGGTGACAGGGCTGCAACTGTGCCGGTCAACGGGCGGGAGATGTTGCTGACGCAGATTTCAGCGGCTTCGACCTCATCCAGTGTCGGTCGCGTCACGAGCGATCCCAACACCAACAACACACTGTTGACTGTCAGGCTCCAGAAGGTCACGCCGCCCCAGGTATCACCGCCTCCACCGATCAGTTGTTGCACGCGGAGCGGTTGGTCAAGCAGGTCGATGTGACTCACCAGTGGCAGGATCAGCAAGCTGAACCAGACAATGGCGCCGCCCATGAGCCCGAGCAGAAAACCTTCCTGTGTCGCGCGTGACCAGAACAGCAATGCCAGAACACCGGGCAGAAACTGGGCGACAGCGACAAAGCTGATCAACCCCATTTGCGCGAGGCCGGAGTTGAGTTCGATCACGCGATAGAAGCCGTAGGTGAGGACCATGATCAGCGTGATCAGTACACGTCGGCCCCACAGTATGCTGCGGTGCAGGTCGTGTCGCAGATTGGCGCGGCTCAATCCGGCGGGTAGAAACCAGTGGGTCATGCACATGGCTGACAACGACAGCGTCGTGACGATGATCATGGCACTTGCGGCCGAGATCCCACCGACAAAGGCCAGCACCGTCAGCCAGTTGTTGTTGGCATGCCGTGTTATGGCAAGCACGTACATGTCGGGTGGTGTGCCGGATACCAGTTGTTGCCCCGCCCAGAGAATCGGGATGATGGGCAAATTCAACAACAACAGGTAGAGCGGAAAGGCGTACGACGCGATTTCGAGGGAGCGCGGGTTGTCGTTTTCGGTGAACATCATGTGGAACTGGCGCGGCAGCAGAAACGCGGCGCAAAACGACAGCACCATGAGGCTGGTCCAGGAGCCGTTGGCAACCGGCTCGTAAAGAGCGGTCAGCGCTTGTGGATTGGCCTCGAGCCAGGCACCGAGCTTGCCACCGCCGATCACCCCAAACCAGGCGAACGCACCCACTGACAGAAGCGCAATCAATTTCACGGCACTTTCGAAAGCGATCGCGGCCACAAGGCCGGCGTGACGTTCTCGCGGCGTCAGGTGACGTGCGCCGAACAATACCGTGAACAAGACCAGGGTGACGCAGAAGCCGATGGCCATGAAATCGCTCTCGGCATCGATGAGCAGATTGGTTGACTGCGTGATGGCGCGCACTTGCAATGAGAGATAGGGGATGAGCCCGATCAGCATGAGCCCTGTCACCAATACGCCGGTGACGCGCCCGCGGTATCGAAATGCCAACAGATCGGCAAGCGACGACAGCTGGTATTCCCGAACCAAGCGCAGAATCGGTTGCAATAGGATCGGAGTCGCGGCCATGGCAAGCGTCAGGCCGAGGTAGATGGTCAGGAATCCGATGCCTTCGCTTTGCGCGAACCCGACGCTGCCGTAGTAGCTCCACGACGTTGCGTAGACCCCGAGTGACAGGGTGTAAGTCACCGGGTGACGGATCATCCAACGCGGAATCCAGTCGTTGTCGGCAGCCCAGGCAATCAGAAACAGCAGCGCCAGGTACGCAAGTGCCGAGCCCAGCAGCACCCAGACATTAATCATCGCGCGAGGGTCCGAACTGGCTCAATGCGATGGCGAGTATCAACAGGCACCACAAGGCGTAGGGCAGGTACCAGGGTGGAGACACGCCGAGCCACCAGGTGTGGAAGGGCGAATTGAACAGCAGCACGCCGAGCAGTATCGCGAAGACCATGTGGTCTCGGCGTCCGCGGGGTGGGCGGGGTTCCGGGGCATCAGGTTTCACGGCTGCCTCATCGCATTGTGTTACTCAAGGTAACAATCAGGAGGGTGTTCTTCCTTTCGAGAAAAAAGGTATCAACAATGCCGCGCAGATGCCAGCGTGGGCTGCCAGTTGTGTCGGGCCCAGCCAAGAAATTCGTCCACTGTCCTGACGCGGGTTGGCGGCGCTGGTTGGCTGAGCTGGCACCAGGCTGTCAGCAGATTCGGGAGCGGGCGGCTCGCATCGACAGCAACAGCACCGTTCGACTTGCTCAGCTTGCGACCGTCCTCGCCGAGCACGAGCGGCACGTGCAGGTAACGTGGTGTCGACAGGGCCAACAGATGCTGCAGATAGACCTGCCGGCCCGTGTTGTCACGCAAGTCGGCCCCGCGGGTGACT
>CALDHJ010000231.1 GCA_937941555.1 uncultured Granulosicoccaceae bacterium
GAGACTGTGGTGTTCCTCTGGGGCACGACCGGCTCCGGCAAGACACACCTGCTTGAATCCGCGGTGGCGCTGGCGCAGTCGCGCGGCCGCAACGCCCGTTTCGTGTCGGCTTCAGCAGGCAACACGCTGTACACCGGCACCGATGCCGACGCCGATTTGGTTTGCCTTGACGATGTTGATCGGATCGCTGGCGACGCTGAGGCCGAGCGCGCCGTGTTCGCGCTGTTCGAGGAACAGCGTGCCGCGGGGGCGCAATTGCTCGTGTCAGCCAGACGGCCGCCCTCGGATATCGCTTTCGACCTGCTAGATCTGCAATCAAGGCTGATGTGGGGGCCGGTCTTGCGGATCGACCCACTTGACGACGAGGCGCTTCGCAATCACTTCTCGGCACACGCCGAGCGGTTCGGGCTGCGGTTGTCTTCAGACGTTGTCGAGTATGTCCTACGCCACTGCCCACGCGATGCCGGGTACCTCGAAGCCCTTGCGGCGGCCCTGCACCGCCAATCGCTGGCCGAACGCCGCCACGTTACCGTACGTCTTGTCGGTCAACTGATCGCCGAGCGCAGCAGCGGCTGAGCGTCGCCGAAGAGCCGCGATAGAGTGGCCTCAGTCTTTCGCGCGGGGTGCGGTGCGCGGCGCGTCGCGCATGTAGAAGTAGCAGCCCACCATCATGCCCAGCGCGCTGAGCGTCAGCAGCCCGGCGAGCGTTCGCCACGCGGGAATGTTCGCGAACATGTCGATACCCGCCAGGAACAGCCAGATCGCGGCAAAGCTCAGGCCGATGTGGCTTTTGGGGCGGGCATGCAGGACGCCGCGCAGCGGCAGCAGCAGTGGCGCCCCGAGTACCAGCAGCAGTAGCGAACGTGGCACCGATTCGGGTGGCGAAAGCCAGGTGAACCAGTTGGCGATGAGAATCAGCGCGAAGAGCTGACAGCCCAGGGCCATCCACCGGGCGACGGTGAGGCGCGTCATCGGGCCGCCAGGGCTTGGGCGACGGTGGCCAGTCGCGCGCCGTGGGCACGGGCCAGACCGAGCTCGGTGTCGTCGACAGCGCGCTTGCCGTCCGCGCCGCTGATGTGACTCGCGCCATAGGGTGTGCCGCCGCCCGTGGTGTGATTGAGTGCTGTCTCGGAATAGGGCAGGCCGACAATGAGCATGCCATGATGCAAGAGTGGCACTATCATCGAGAGCTGTGCGGCCTCGTGTCCGCCGTGTAGTGATCCGCTGGAGGTGAAGACCGCGCCGGGTTTGCCGGCCAGTTGGCTGCCGAGCCACACATCGACGTGGCTGTCCCAGAAGTACTTCATGCTCGCAGCCATGTTACCGAAGTGTGCGGGGCTGCCGTAGGCGAGCGCCGCGCAGCCCTCGATGTCGTCTCGCGTGACGTAGGGCGCGCCATCGGCGGGCACGGCAGCTGCCGTGGCTTCGGTGTCGGCTGACACGCTCGGCACGGTGCGCAACCAGGCCTCGCAGCCGCTGACGGATTCGACGCCTCGGGCGATGTGGTTTGCGATCTTGGCAGTGCCACCGGAGCGGCTGTAGTAGAGAACAAGGACCGGTGTCATGGGCTCGACAGGCAAAACGCCAGTGTATCTCAGCGGCGCGGCTTTCAGGGAGGGGCGCGCTTTTCACCCCACCCACTACACTCGGACTGGGTAATTGGGTTCAGGCTGCCGAGATCACTATGGAAAACACATCGAGCACTGCTGCGCACACGGCGTTTCCCGCCGGGCCGCTGCAACTCGAGAGCCTGACCGACGCCCTGGCTGCGGATGAGCTGCTCGATGGCGAGCAACGCCGGACCTTGATCAAGCTGGCGCCGATCAGTGCCAACAGCCGCCAGCACCCGATCGAATTCGTCGCCGCGCAACGCTTTCTGAGTCCGCGCGACGGACGCCCCCTCGACACCGCAACGCTCATGCGCTGGCTGTCGGAGAAGAGTGGACTCCCGGTCTACACCGTCGATCCCCTTAAGATCGACGTGACCGGGGTGACTGAACAGGTGTCCTACAGCTACGCCGAGCGCCACGGCATCCTCGCTGTGGACGTCACCGCGTCGCGCGTGGTCTTTGCGACCTTTGAGCCCTTCGAGACCCGTTGGGTCGAGGAGCTCTCGCGCCTGCTGCAGCGCGGTGTCGAGCGGGTGCTGCTCGAGCCTGCCCAGCTCAAACGCTTTGCGCTCGAGTTCTACAGCCTGGCCAAATCCGTCAAGGGTGCGCGCAAGGAACAACGTGATGCGGCGCCGAGCATGCACAACCTCGAGCAGCTCATGGAGCTCGGGCGCAAGGGCAATCTCGACGCCAACGACCGGCATGTGGTCAGTATTGTCG
This sequence comes from uncultured Granulosicoccaceae bacterium, assembly GCA_937941555.1. Classification (GTDB taxonomy): domain Bacteria; phylum Pseudomonadota; class Gammaproteobacteria; order CALCKW01; family CALCKW01; genus CALCKW01. The sequence goes on from CALDHJ010000231.1 coordinate 2,331, forward strand.
ATTGGTTGTTGCAGTACGCCTTCGACCAGCGTGCGAGCGATATCCACCTGGAACCACGGCGTGAGACCACGGCGGTGCGGTTTCGCATAGACGGGGTGCTGCACGCGGTCTACGACATGCCCGATTCCGTTGGGCTTGCGGTGACCAGCCGCCTCAAGATCCTCGGTCGCATGGATGTGTCGGAGAAGCGCAAGCCGCAGGACGGTCGCATCAAGACCCGCAGTAGCGATGAGAAGGAAATCGAGTTGCGCCTCTCGACCATGCCGACGGTGTTCGGTGAAAAACTGGTGATGCGGATATTCAGTCCGGAGGTCACGGCCCACGATCTGTCCTCGCTTGGCATGAACCGGGACGAGTCTGCGGCGTGGCGCGCCATGCTCGAACGGCCGAACGGCATTGTGCTCGTGACCGGGCCGACCGGCAGCGGCAAGACCAGCACGCTCTACACCAGCCTGAAAATGCTCGCGACGCCCGATGTGAACGTGTGCACGGTCGAGGACCCGATCGAGTTGGTTGAGCCGGCGTTCAATCAGATGCAGGTCCAGCCGAGCATTGGCGTCGATTTCGCCACCGGCATCCGCACGCTGCTGCGCCAGGACCCGGACGTCATCATGATCGGCGAGATCCGCGATGAGGAGACCGCGATGATGGCGGTTCAGGCAGCCTTGACCGGCCACCTTGTGATCTCGACGCTGCACACCAACGACGCGCCTTCGGCGGTGGTGCGCCTCAGCGAATTCGGCATTCCGCACTATCTGATCAACGCAACTCTGGTCGGCGTCATGGCGCAGCGACTGGTGCGCACCTTGTGTCCACACTGCAAGCGGCCGGAGCCGATCGACGAGGCGACCTGGACGGGCTTCATCGACCCCTGGAAAGCCAAGCCGCCCGCGCGATCGCACGGCGCAGTGGGTTGCCTCGAATGCCGCAACACCGGTTTTACCGGACGGGTCGGGATATACGAGATGCTCGAGATGGACGAGGCCTTGCGGACCCTGGTGCGTCAGGGCAGTGATGTTGAAGCCTTGCGCAAGCGCGCATTGGTCGACGGCATGCGCCCGTTGCGTCTCGGCGGTGCGGCCAAAGTGGCCGAAGGACTGACTACCGTGACCGAAGTGCTCAAGGTGGCACCCTCGCCACTTTAGATTGCGTTGCGCGAAGCCCTCGGCACGCATGAAAGCGGCCGACGGTTGCCCGCGGCGGACCAGCTCAGTAGCATGGTGGGATTCCGTTTCCAACCTGTTGATCCCATGAATTTTCTCGATGAGCTGACGTGGCGCGGCATGCTGCACCAGACCGCAGGCCAGGGTGTGCAAACGCACCTGGAACAACCCGGCCGGGTGGCCTACTGCGGATTCGATCCGACGGCCGACAGCCTGACAGTTGGCAATTTCATCGCCATTCGGATGCTGATGTTATGGCAGCGCTCGGGCCACAAGCCGATTGTGGTCATGGGCGGTGGCACGGGCCGGATCGGGGACCCCTCCGGGCGCGACACCGAACGGCAACTGCTCGACGATGCAACCATCGACAGCAACATCGCGCGCCAAAGGCTGATCCTCGAACGCCTGCTGGATTTCGACCCGGCCAACCCGAATGCGGCGGTGATCGTGAACAACCACGACTGGTTGGGTGAACTCGGTTACATCGAAGTCTTGCGTGACGTTGGCAAACACTTTTCGGTCAACGCGATGATCAAGAAGGACTCCGTGGCCGATCGCCTGAACAACCGCGAACAGGGCATCAGCTACACCGAATTCAGCTACATGCTGTTGCAGGCCTACGACTTCCTGCACCTCAACCGCACCCACAATTGCACGGTGCAGGTCGCGGGTTCGGATC
>CALDHJ010000232.1 GCA_937941555.1 uncultured Granulosicoccaceae bacterium
CGATGCCCGCACTGCAGGTCGAGAGATTGGCAACGAGCGCGTGTTGCGCCGTTACCAGCGCTGGCGCCGTGGCGAGAACGCGGCGATGTTGGCTGCGCTGCACCGCATTCAGCAGAGCTTCGGCAGTGCGTCGCCGGCAATCGGCGTAGCGCGATCCGCCTTGCTCGCTGCGGGACAGGCGATCACCCCCGCGCGTCGCGCGCTGTGCCGGCACGCGATGGGCCTCGCCGGTGATTTGCCGCGTCTCGCAAGACCGGCCGTCGCAACGCCCTGAAGGCAGACCCGCACGGCTGCGTGGTGTCTGGCACCCGAGCGTTGCCGTCGACGGGCTGTCAGCCCTCCGCCGTCAGCAGCGCGGAGCGTGCCGCAATCAGACCGGCAGTCGAGCTGTCGACACCGGTCACAGCAGCCTCACCGCGGACCATCGGCAAGCGGGCCGTCGCGAGTTCTTTGCCCAGCTCCACCCCCCACTGATCGAAAGAGTTGATCTGCCAGATGCAGCCTTCGACAAACACGCGGTGCTCGTAGAGCGCGATCAGCATGCCCAGATGGTGCGAGTCGAGCTGTGGATACAAGAGGGTGGTTGACGGTCGGTTGCCGCTGAAGACCTTGTGCGGCGCGAGGTCGGCGACGCCGGCTTCGTCCATTCCTGCAGCGCGCAATGACGCTTCGACATCCGCCTGCGTTCGTCCCGTCATCAGAGCTTCCGACTGGGCGAAGCAATTGGCCACGAGCAGCGCGTGGTGGTGCGCCAGTGCCGGCTCGTGCCCGCGTGCGGCGACCAGAAACTCGGCGGGAATCACCGTCGTGCCCTGGTGCAGCAGTTGGTAGAAAGCGTGTTGGCCGTTGGTGCCGGGTTCGCCCCAGACAAGCGGCCCGGTGTCGTAGCTGACGCGATCACCCGTGAGTGACACGGACTTGCCATTGGATTCCATGTCGAGCTGTTGCAGGTAGGCCGTGAAGCGGGCAAGGCGTTGGTCGTAGGGCAACACCGCGCGGCTGGTGTGGCCTTCGACGTTGCGGTTCCAGATGCCGCTCAACGCCAGCAGCACGGGCAGGTTGTGTGCTGCGTCGGCCGTGCGGAAGTGTGTGTCCATGTGGTGCGCACCGCCCAGGAACGCACGAAACTGCGCATCGCCCACCGCCAACATCACCGGCAGGCCGATCGCGGACCACACCGAATAACGGCCACCAACCCAATCCCAGAACCCGAATATCCGCTCCGGAACGATGCCGAATTCCGCAACCTTGTCGAGCGCTGTCGAGACGGCCGCGAAATGGTCGCCGACGGCGTCATCGCCGAGGGCTGCGGTCAACCAGTCGCGGGCCGTGTTGGCGTTGGTCATGGTTTCGATTGTCGTGAACGTCTTCGACGCGACGATGACCAGCGTGGTTTTCGGGTTCAGTGCCGAGAGCGTGTCACTGATGTGCGCACCGTCGACGTTCGACACGTAGTGCAGGCGCGGTCCGTCGTGCCAGGGCGCGAGCGCCAGGGTCACCATAGCGGGGCCGAGATCGGAGCCACCGATGCCGATGTTGACAATGTCGGTGAAGGCTTCGCCGGTCTTGCCGCGCGTTGCGCCACTGCGGATCGATTCGCTGAAACGCGACATCTCGTCGAGCACACCGTGCACGGTGTCAACCAGGTCGCGCGGCACGGGTGAGTCGCTGTGACCGCGGGGTTCGCGCAACGCGACGTGCAGCACGGCCCGCTGCTCGGTGCTGTTGATGGTCTGCCCGGCAAACATCGCGTCCCGACGCTCTGCGACACCGGCTGCGTCGAACAGCTCTAGCAGGGCGGTCATCGCCGCGCTGTCTATGCGGTTCTTCGAGATATCGAGCAAGAGTCCGTCGAGTCGGTGGGAAAACTGCTCGAACCGACTGGCGTTGTCTGCAAACAGGGCCGCGACCGATTGGTCGGCAAGCCGATCGCCGTGTTCGGAAAGTGAGCGCCAGGTCTCGGTGGTCATATGGAGGGTCCAACAAAACGTTAAAGGTAGGTGGAGGCAATTCGCTCAGGGCACGTCGACGCCGACGTGGGCCAGCAGCCTGACCAGTGCCATCAAGGGTAGGCCAATCAGGGTGGTCGGGTCTTGCCCCTCAAAGCGTTCGAACAGGGCGATACCGAGCCCTTCGGACTTGAAGCTCCCGGCACAATCGAAAGGCTTTTCTTTCCAGAGATACCGTTCGATCTGGTTGGCAGAGAGCGTGCGAAACACCACATCAAAGGGTTCGACCACACATTGGTTATCACCGCTTCGAGCGTCGTAGAGACACAAGCCGGTCAGAAAGGTCACCCGTCGCCCCGAGAGGCGTTGCAGTTGAGCTTGCGCACGTTCGAAACTGCCGGGTTTGCCGAGAATTTCACCGTCGGTTTCGGCCACCTGGTCTGAGCCAATGATCAGTCCGTCCGGGTGCTCACCGGCAACGCTGGCCGCTTTGGTCCGGGCCAGTCGCTCCACCAGGGAACGGGCCGATTCGCCGGCTTCGGGCTGCTCGTCACAATTTGGTTGGGCCGTTCGAAAGCTCAACCCGAGGCGGCGCAGCAGGTCGGCTCGGTAGGGGGATGTCGACGCCAGATACAGTGGAGGATGCGTTAGCATCCCTGCAGTGTAGTGTGCGTCGGGCGGGTGCGGGCTGACGTGATACGCATGCATTCGAATCGACTGTTGCTGAGCTGGGGCAAGGCTTTGACTTGGTGGAGAGAGGCCAGTAGACTTGTCCGGTTATATGGCTCAGTCAATTCCTGGCAGCTTCCACGTTGCCGCGCTTGCCCGTGTACGCGCTGCCTTCGAGGGCGCCGTGGCGGTTGAGCGTGTAGCTCGGTTCAGGGATCTTTTGGCTGATGGGCCTGCGGAGGTGACACTGAAGTTGCAGTTTTCGGTGTCGCCAATGGGGCCTGCGCAGGCTGTTGGCCGGTTGGGTGGCTCGGTGCCACAAACCTGCCAGCGCTGTCTGCAGACCGTGATGTTGGAACTCGATCAACCGTTTCGTTTCGCGTTGGTGGATTCGGATCGGGCCGAAGGCAAACTGCCCGAGGACATGGACAGGCTTCGTCTGGACGAGAACGGTCGGATATCGTTGTCGGAGCTCATCGAAGATGAGCTGATTCTGAGCTTGCCTCAGATCCCGTGGCATCCGGCAGGACAATGTGATGGACAGGTGGCCTCTATGCTGGACGGTTTGAAAAGTCCGGTCGAGGAGACCGAGACGCGTCGGCCGTTCAGCGGTCTGGATGCGTTATTGAAGAACGACAAACCCGAGTCGGATTAGCCGACTCGCGCTACAACTTGGAGACACCCCTCTCATGGCAGTGCAACAGAACCGCAAGTCACGCTCCCGCCGCGGCATGCGACGCGCCCACGACGCGCTCGGTGGCCCGACTCTGTCGGTCGATTCAACCACCGGGGAATCGCACCTGCGCCACCACGTGACTGCTGAAGGCTACTACCGCGGCAAGCAAGTCATCGAGAGCGCCGAAGAGGTAGACGAGGACGACGACGAGTAGGTGATTCGCCTCTCGCGATCTCCAGTCTGGTCTTCTGCTGCTCTGCGTCCTTCCCGTGGAGCCATTGTGCAACAACCCGTCGCGACAGCGTTCCGCTGCTATGCTCATCGGATGTTGACAAATAATACGGCGCCCCCTGCGGGCGCCGTTCCCGTGTGAGTACGGCGTGAACAGTGATCCCCATCTTGCAATAGATGCCATGGGCGGAGACGGCGGCGTCGACGTGGTTGTGGCGGCAGTGTTGGCGGCTCTGGAACGGCACCCGGGCCTTTCTGTGACCCTGACCGGCGATGCCGACACCGTGCGCGCGACCCTGGGGGACCACGCCGACCACCCGCGAGTTGCGGTCATGCACACCACGCAAACCGTCTCGATGGACGAGGCACCTGCCCTGGCTCTGCGTGGCAAGAAAGATTCGTCCATGCGCGTCGCGCTCAATCTGGTCAAGGACGGCTCCGCCGATGCCTGTGTCAGTGCAGGCAATACCGGAGCGCTGATGGCCACGGCCCGCTTCGTGTTGAAGATGCTGCCCGGGATCGACCGGCCTGCCCTGTGTTCGACGCTGCCAGCGGCCAACGGCCACACGCACATGCTCGATCTCGGCGCCAACCTCGGTTTTGAAGCCGACAATCTCTTTCAGCTTGCGGTCATGGGGGCGGAGCTGGTTGCGGCGGTGGACGGTATCGAAGCGCCCAAAGTCGGGTTGCTGAATGTCGGAGCCGAAGAGGTGAAGGGGCTCGAAGCCGTGCGCGAGGCCGGCCGTATGCTCGCTGCCAGTGACCTCAACTACATCGGTTTCGTCGAGGGCAATGAAATCTTCAGCGCGCGCGTGGATGTCGTGGTGTGTGACGGTTTTACCGGTAATGTCGCGCTCAAGACCGCGGAGGGTGCTGCACGTTTCGTGGTGTCAAACCTGAAGGACACGTTCAAAGGCAGTCTGTATGGAAGGTTGGCCGGTCTGGTTGCGCTGCCCGTGCTGCGCGCCGTGGCCAGGCGCATCGATCCGGACCGCCATAACGGTGCGAGCCTGCTCGGAATAAATGGTATCGTGATCAAGAGTCACGGCGGTGCAAACGCAAAGGCGTTTGGGCGCGCGATCGATATCGCGGTGTTGGAAGTGGCTCAGAACGTTCCCGAGAAAATTCACCAGCATCTGGTGGTTCGCCAGCAAGCGAGAACAGGCACGGCATGAGCAGCGCACGGATCACGGGCACCGGCAGCTACCTCCCTGAACGCATACTCACAAATGAAGAGCTGTCGACAATTGTCGACACCTCGGACGAGTGGATTCGGGAGCGCTCTGGAATCGCACAACGCCATATTGCAGCCGATGGCGAGACTACCCTCGATCTCGCTGAACACGCGAGCCGTCGGGCGCTCGAGGCGGCAGGGCGCACGGCTGCCGACATCGATCTCATCGTCATCGCAACCACCACGCCAGATCAGATTTTCCCAAGTACCGCCTGTCTGCTTCAGCACCGCCTCGGCAATGTCGGTGCGGCCGCCTTTGATGTGCAAGCCGTGTGCAGCGGTTTCGTCTACGCGTTGAGCGTGGCCGACAATTTCATCAAGGCGGGATCATCGCGCTGCGCACTGGTCATCGGCGCCGAAACCTTTTCCCGCATACTCAATTGGGAAGACCGCTCGACCTGTGTGCTGTTTGGTGACGGAGCAGGCGCCGTGGTGATGGAGGCATCGGACAAGCCGGGCGTCATGTCCACGCACTTGCACGCCGATGGCGCGCATGCATCGGCGTTGCACGTGCCGGCTGGCGTGTCGCAGGGCTACGACGCGGTTCAGGAAGGCCGCGCCTTTGTCGAGATGCGCGGCAGCGAAGTGTTTCGCATGGCCGTGGCGAAAATGGGTGAGGTGGTCGAGGAAACACTCGCCGCCAACAACCTCGACCGCGAGGCGTTGGATTGGCTGATCCCGCACCAGGCCAATATCCGCATCATCAAGGCCACGGCCAAGAAGCTGCGCATGGGCATGGACAAGGTGATCGTCACCGTCGACAGACACGGCAACACCTCGGCGGCATCAATTCCGCTCGCGCTAGACGAAGCGGTACGCACGGGCCAGTTGCAGCGCGGCCAGCTGTTCCTGATCGAGGCCTTTGGCGGTGGATTCACCTGGGGCTCCGCGCTGATACGCTATTGACGGTTCGACGCAGCAATCGGCGTTGAATAGGGCGGCATGATTATCAGGCGGCAACTGCGTGACGAGGTGAGCATGTCGAGTCATTTCGGAATTCAGGAACAGTGTCGGAGTGGCAGTGCTTTGCGTCTGCGCCAACTCCTGTTGCCTTGCGCGCAGGGTCGGCCCGGTCGTGATACACCGTGTCAGAGGCGACCGTGAGCCCGGATTCCGACAAGCCGACAGACGAAGAATCGCCATCCGACGCCGGTGTCGAGCCGGTTGCCGACGACGGCGTAGACGCGGTTCCCTTCGACAGTAAATCCTTTCTGCGTGCGGTGACGACACGCCCCGGCGTCTACCGCATGCTCGACGGCGATGGCACCATTCTCTACGTTGGCAAAGCCGGTAACTTGCGCAGCCGGTTGTCGAGCTATTTCAACAAGGCAGTAGACACCATCAAGACCGCAAGGCTGGTCGAACAGATTGCGGGCGTTGAGGTGACAGTCACGCGCACGGCGGCCGAGGCGCTAGTGCTCGAGAATCAGCTCATCAAGACCCATCGGCCGCGCTACAACGTCTTGATGCGGGACGACAAGAGCTACCCCTATGTCTATCTGAGTACCGAGGAGACCTACCCTCGTGCGGCGTACCACCGCGGTGCGCGCAAGCGGCCTGGTGAATATTTCGGGCCCTATCCGCACAGCCAGGCTGTTCGCAAGACCCTGGCATTCGTGCAGAAAC
>CALDHJ010000233.1 GCA_937941555.1 uncultured Granulosicoccaceae bacterium
GGTCACCTGATCGGGCTCGACACCGATGCGGTCAACCGCATCGCCGCGGGCCTCATGATCGCTTTCGGTGCCGTGCTGCTCTGCCCACCGTTGCAAGCCAGGCTCGCCACTGCAGCCGGGCCACTGGCCGGTGCCGCCGACCGCCAACTGGCCGGACACCGTGGCGAAGGCATCGCCGGGCAATTCGGCATCGGCTTGCTGTTGGGCGCGGTGTGGAGTCCCTGTGTCGGGCCGACTCTGGGTGGCGCCATCGGGCTGGCGGCAAGTGGCGAGGGCCTTTTGCAGGCCGCGCTGACCATGACCGCGTTCGGGATCGGGGTCGCCAGTGTTCTGCTCGCCCTGAGCTACGGTTCGCGCGAGCTGATCGCACGGCGACGGGCACGGCTGCAATCGCTCTCGCCTTATGCCAAGCCCGTGATGGGTGTTGTGCTCGTACTCGTGGGCCTCGCGCTCTGGTTCAAGCTCCACTACTACGCCGAAGCCTGGTTACTCGACCGCATGCCGGTGTGGCTGCAGGATCTCTCGGTCCTCTTCTAGGACAGCACGCCCACCAGACGGCGGTACTCTTCCACCGCCACGCAATCCGCTGGAATCTCTATCGGCAATTGTGCATCAAGCGGGTAGAACGCGACCGAGTCGGCCTCAGCCGCTGTGATCTCCCCTTGCCAGGCAGGCACCACGTAGTAGTGAATACGTTGCAGCTCGCTCGGTGTTGGGTGGTAGAGCGAACACAGGTGCCAGGATTGCAATGCCGCCACGCCGAGCTCCTCGTCGAGCTCTCGCGCTAGCGTATCCGCCTCGGTCTCTCCCGGCTCCATGTGCCCGCCGGGAATGGCAATCGCGCCTGGATCGCTCGACTTGTCCAGCCTGCGCGTCTCGAGCAACAGGCTGTTCTCCCGCACCAGCAGAAACGACACACAGGGCCAGACGCGCCGTCCGCCCTCTTCGAGAACCCGGCTCACCCGCGTCGCCCGGCACGCAGTCGCGCCCACCAATCGACCGGTTTCAGGCGCTTGGCCACGCCACGCCTGTCAGCCCACCAGCGCGCCAGGCGCCTGAATCGGCCGGTTGCGAGCGCGAACCACAGACGATCAGCCAGCGTCTGCCCGCGGTTGAAGGGGCACACACGCATACAGATGGCGCAGTCCGTTTTCAGGCTCGCCCAGTAGCCGAAACACTTCTCGGCGTTGGCACTCCACTTCTTCACACCGCGCAACGTCGAGACATTCACCGGCACATCGGTCGGCGGGCCATCGGGAAGCGCTTTGGGCGGACAGGCCCGCGCACACACGTCACAGGTGTCACAGTAGGCCCTGATGCCGAGTGAGCGCGGTGTATCCGCCTGCAATGGCAGGTTGGTAAACACTTTTGAGAACCGCACCCTCGGGCCGAACTCGGGCGTCAGGACCATCTGGTTGCGACCGTACTCGCCGAGCCCGGCCTTGAGCGCATAGGGAATCACCAGCGCCGTGTCATTCATCGAGCCCACGGCCTCGAAACCGAGCCCGCGCAAGTAACTGACTAGCTGCGTGACGATCGCCGCCTCGCGTGAGTACTCGAGCCCGGTCGAGGCGCCTGCGAGCGCAGAGGGATAGGTCTCCACCAGATCGGCGTCCATCGCGTGCCCCATCACGATCACGTGCGTCACGCCTTCGGGCAGCGCATTGTCTGCGGGCGACATGTCACGGGTATCGACCCGCGAGGCGTAGTGCCATCGCAAATCCACCTCGGCAATACTGACGAGATCCGCACCAAAAAGTGTGGCAATGCGCTTGATCTCCACGCTTTCGGCTTGAGGGTCCGCGAGCTCGACACGCGTATCCGACACGGCGACATCAACGTCCAGAGGCGCCTGAAACCCTTCGCGCCGCCCGTCCTCGGCGCACCGTTCCGAAAAGGCCGACGACACCGACCAGCTCGCGTTGCGCAGCGCAAAATCGCGCTGGCTGAATCCGTCCCCTTTGCGCGCGTCGAACTGCGAGCGATAGCTTGCAAAAAAGGCATCCGTCTTGGCGGATCGCACTGTGTCGTCCCAGAAGGCACGGGTGAAGATGTCGTTGCGTTGGGTGAAGGGCCGAAACGCCGGCGTCAATTCGATGCCGGCGGCACGGTCACTCTCCCGAAAGCGCTCGTTGAGTGCGTCAAGCGATTCGCGGTCGAGCAGACTGGGTTCGTTGTCGGGCCACATGGACCGAGCCTAGCAAACCCCGGCCGCAACAACACCCACCGGCACCCTGCTCGACTCAGCGGGAACAGAGCCACACAACCAGAAGTGCCGGCAGGATGGTGATCACCATGGTCAGGCCGACGTCGCTGTTCCAGTCAGCGAGGCTGCCCACCAGAAAAGGGGTTGCAAGCGCGCTCGCGCGGGTGCCCGCAGTCATGGCACCGAGCGCAGCGCCGGGTGTTCCGGGACGCCGAGCAGCCGCGTCGTAGATGGCTGGAAACAACACCGACACCCCGATGCCCGACAGCGCAAAGCCGAGACACGACACAAGCGGACTCGCCACCAGCGACTGCAGCAGGCAACCGAACAGTGCCAGCACACAGGCGCCGTTGAGCGTGCGGGTCGCTCCCCACCGCACCAACACGAAGTCGCCAAGCATACGGGCGACAACCATGCCGCTGGTGAACGCGACAAAACCGATGCTGGCCGGCCCGAGCGGGACGTCGAGATCGTCGTGCAAGCGAAACGATGCCCAGTCGGTCGCCACCATTTCCGGCACCAGAGCCGCACCGCCAAGCAGCGCAAAGAGCCACAGGGGCCTCGCCGACGCACGCGCGCCCTGCGCGTTATCCGGTGGCGGCGCGGGCTCATCGCGCGGGAGCAGTTGGCCCGCCGTCCACGCCACCGCACACAACATCAACGCGGCTGCGCCGATCAGGTGCCAGAGCAAGGGTACTGACTGCGCGGCCATGGCAGCCGCAGCCGATCCGCTGACGACCGTGCCGACACTCCACATGCCGTGAAGGCGGTTCATGACAGGCGTGGCCCGACGTGCGCTGAGCACCGAACCCTGCATGTTCATGGCGATATCGATCACGACATCGAGAAAGGCCAGCACCGCCAGCACGACCATCAGCAGCGCGAGGCTCGGGGCGAGTGCGATGCCGGGCAACGCGAGCACCAGCGCGACCGTCCCCACCACCATCACGCGCCGGGTGCCCCCGAGCGCGATAAACCGGTGTGCGATAGCGCTGCCGAGCAGACCGCCAATGCCCGCGACCATGATGGCCTGCCCGACCGTTGCCAGACTCACGTCGAGCGCGTCGCGGATCTCCGGCAGACGCGGCAACCACGACGCTAGTACGGCGCCGTTGACAACGAAGTGAATGGCGACCGCCCGCAGCGCGCGCTCATCCGCGCGTGACCATGCGGGCGACGACACCGTGTCAGTCATCCGTCGCCGCGATGACAATCACTTCGACCTTGAACTTCGGCAACGCGAGCCGCGCTTCACCACAGGCCCGCGCGGGTGCGGCGCCCTCTGGCACCCACGCATCCCAGACGCCATTCATCTCGGCGAAATCGTCCATCGAGTCGAGCCAGATCACGGCTTGCAGAATCTTGTCGCGACTCGAGCCGCCCTTTGCGAGCAACGCATCGACCTTGTCGAGGCAGTCCTGGGTCTGCTCTGCGACAGTTGCGCCCTCACCGACCTGGCCTGCGAGGTAGAGCGTGTTGTTGTGTTGCACGAGCTGGCTCATGCGCTGATTGGAATCGGATCGCGTGATCATGGTGTGTCTCTTTATCTGGTGGGTGGCCGCAGGCGTCGTGACGCTCAGCGTGCGAGGTCCGCGGTGAGGGCCGATAGTGCCACACGCTGCTGCCCGTTTTCAGGGAAGTTGTCGGGTGCAAGCCACGTCCTGTAGGCCGCCTCCAAGGATGGCCAATCGCGGTCGATCATCGCGTACCACGCGGTGTCCCGGTTGCGACCCTTGTAGTGGGTTGCCTGCCGCCAGACACCTTCGAATCGAAATCCCAACCGCGTTGCCGCCCGCCGTGACGGCGCATTCAAGGCATCGCATTTCCACTCGAATCGGCGATAGCCGCTGTCGAACACGTGGCGCATCATGCAGTAGAGCGCCTCGGTCGCAGCCAGCGTTCGCTGCAACGCCGGGGCGAAGTGGATGTGGCCGACTTCGGCGGTGCCACTGTGCGGGTCAATACGCAGAAAGGCAGCGACGCCCAACGCCTGTCCCGCCGAGATCACCACATAGAACTGCGGGTCTGCCGCGCGGGTGTTCAACCGAATCCACTCCGCGAGCTCCGACGCATTGGCAAACGGCCCGTAAGGCAGGTAAGTCCAACACGCGCTTGTTCTGTCCTCGGCAAAGGCCTCGAACAAGGCTTCGCCGTGGTGTGGGCACAGGGGTTCGAGTCGAACCGTCTCACCCACGAGGCTGCGGTGCTCCAACCACGGCGGCGACTGCCAATCCGCCAATGGTGCGCCGATCGGTTGACCCAGGGGATTGATGTGCGATTCACTCATTTGGCGTATGCTCCAAGCACCTCGGCAACTGCAGTGGCAGCCGCGTGCGTGCCACCCAGTGTAGTGCCAATCCAACCGTTGGCCGGTGCCCCTACGCCCGCGCATTCGCCGCTGGCTCAACACCGTTCAACCCCTCAATTATCCACTACGCCGCACCCGAGACGGCGCCTGCGCCATGACCCCGACAGATTCGCGTTTCCTCGACCGCACAACCCCGCCAACGATCGCTACGCTGACTGTGCTCGCGGGTGTCGGCGCGCTCGGCATGAACGTCTTTCTGCCGTCGTTGCCGAGCATTGCGCGCCACTTCGGCGCCGACTACGCCGTGGCCGGCCTCGCCGTGTCGATGTACCTCGCGGCAACGGCCGTGTTCCAGCTCGTGTTCGGGCCCTTGAGCGATCGCTACGGCCGACGGCCGGCGTTGCTGTGGGGCTTTGCGCTGATGGTCGCGGGCAGCGTGATGTGCCTGGTCGCGCCGTCCATCGAGTGGTTCCTCGCCGGCCGCATCGTCCAGGGTTGCGGTATTGTCGGCCTGGTTGTCAGCCGCGCGGCGATTCGCGACCTCTACGGACAGACGGACGCCGCCAGCGTGATCGGCTACGTAACCATGGGCATGTCCATCGTGCCGATGGTGGCCCCCGCCGTGGGCGGCTTCCTCGAGGAGGCCTTCGGTTGGCAGGCGAGCTTTTGGCTCATGGTGGCAGCCGCAGTCCTCGGCTTCACCATGTGTTACGCCGACGCAGGGGAAACAAATCAGCACAAGAGCGCGAGCATCGGGGCGCAATTCAAGGGGTACCCCGAGCTGGTGCGCAGCCGGCGATTCTGGGGCTATTGCGGCACCATGGCCTTCGCTTCAGGCGGTTTTTTCGCTTTTCTCGGTGGCGCGCCCTACGTTGCGGAAACACATCTGGAATTGAAGCCGTCTGTTTACGGCCTGTACTTCGGCATCACGGCGTTCGGCTACATGACAGGCAATTTCATCACCGGCCGGTTCGCCAAGTCACTCGGTGTCGCCACCATGCTGAGATTGGGTAACTACGCCATGCTGGCCGGTCCGACCCTGTCGCTGTTGTTTCACTACCTCGGTGTCCACCACCCCGCCGCGTATTTCTGCCCCTTGATTCTGCTGGGTGTGGGCAACGGCATGACACTGCCGAGCGCCAGCGCCGGCATGATCAGCGTGCGCCCGAAGCTCGCCGGCTCCGCGGCGGGTCTCGGCGGCAGTTTGCAGATTGGCGGCGGCGCGGCGCTTTCGGTCCTCGCGGGATTGATACTGAGCCCGCAAACCGGGCCGGCGCCCCTGTTCTGGCTCATGTTCGCCACCGGCGTCGCAGCTCACCTGGCGATGCGCTATACCCTGCGCGTGGAGCGCGAATTCGAGGCAACCGGCCAGTGACCGTGCCGTTTGGTTACCGCCCGCATCACGCACCCGGGCAAACCGATTCCTCACCGGGTTGACATCGACCGGAGCTGAGCCGTGCCGCTGACCATCACCGACGCTGTCGAAATTGCCGATTGGGAGCTCGTCGAGCGCTTCCAGCGCACCGGTGGTCCCGGCGGACAACACGTCAACAAGGTGTCCACCGCCGTCGAACTGCGCTTCGCGGCAGCGCGCTCGCCCAACCTGCCGGCCGATGCCAAAGCGCGACTGAAAACACTCGCAGGACAACGCTGGACGCAACACGGCGAAGTCGTGATCATCGCCGACGGACACCGCAGTCAATTGCGCAATCGGGAGTCGGCACGCAGCCGATTGATCGAGTTGATCCGTGCCGCGCTGGATCGCCCCAAAGTTCGGCGAAAAACCCAGCCAACGCGCGCGAGCAAGGAGCGCCGCCTGAAAGCCAAGTCCGTGCGCAGCAAGATCAAGGCAAACCGTCGCAACACCGAAGACTGACGCACAGCGCACGGCGACACCGCCGATGCCTCGTTACGGCCATCGAGACGACACGATGGCCGCTCCGACTCCCGGTCTGCCGCGCCGAGTTACACAGCAGATTGGCGGCAAGTCGGCAGGTCACTCAGGACGGCGCGACCCTCCGAGCCAACCACTCGCGCAGACGGCAACCAGCGCAATCCGATGCGGAGCCACTGCCACAGCGCTTCACTGCGCAGCTGCCGCGCCAATTTGACATTATTTAAAATTGTTCGTGATTCCAAGGACGGCAATCCGTCAAAATCGTCTCGCTGAACCCTCATGATGACCACCGCTGCTCGTATGTTCGACCCAATCGGCCTGTGCGGGATAATCTAGGGGCTTGATAGGACTGTGACAAACGCGTATTTTGGCCTTTTCAGACAAGTTTTATTTGATGAAAAAGCCGGCCGCCCGCCCCTCTCTCAATGCCCTTCGCGCCTTTGAAGCCGCCGCGAGATTGCTGAGCTTCCAGAGTGCCGCGAGCGAGCTGCACGTTACGCCTGCGGCCTTGAGTCACCAGGTGCGGCAATTGGAAGCGCAACTCGGCCTCAAGCTGTTCAACCGGCAACACCGCGCAGTCAGCCTCACTGCCGCCGGCAAACGCCTGCAACCGGAACTGCGAGACGCCTTCGCGACAATCGACCGCGCGATCCGGGATGTGCAGCAGCGCTCCGAGCCAAACACCCTTACGGTCGCAAGCGGCCCGTCGTTCACGGCCAAATGGCTGAGCCCCAACCTGCGCGATTTTCTCGAACGCGCACCGGGCACGGATTTCCGTATTTCGTCGAGTCTGACGCTCGTTGACCTGCCGCGCAGCGACATCGATGTCGCCATCCGCTTCGGGCGAGGACACTATCCCGACTGCCAGACCGTTCGCCTCGCCGATGACCACCTCGCGCCGATGTGTAGCCCGACCTGGCTCGCAGAGCACCCGCTTGCAACCCCAGCCGACTTGATCGAACACACGCTGATCGACGACCAGACGCACCTCGGGGGCGATCTTTCATTGCCGGTCTGGGAAGACTGGTTGCGGGCCGCCGGTGTGCGCAAGAAGGCCCGAAACCGTGTCGCCTTCAATGTCGCCGACCACACGCTCGACGCGGCAGCCGCAGGCGGCGGCGTGGTTCTGGGTCGCACGGTGCTCGCCTGCACCGACCTCGCAAGCGGCCGACTGGTCTGCCCCTTCGAATTACAGATTCCGACCGGCTTTGCGTTCTATGCGGTCAGTCCGGACGCACGCACAGACGACCCGCTGGTCCAGCAATTCATAAACTGGCTGAAAGAGCGATTTTGCGCAGACTGATTGCCATTGGGCGACGCAGCCGCACTCAGACCGCCACTTTCACGCCTGTGCGTGCTATACACACCCGCGCGATAACAGAGGACACGCCATGCACCCCGCCCAGCCCACCGCCAGCCACTTCATCAACGGCGAATACGTCGAAGACACGTCAGGCACGCCAATCGACATTGTCTACGCCGCCAGCGGTGAAACGATCGGCCGCGTGTACGCTGCAACCCCCGACATTGTCGAGAAGGCACTCGCAAGCGCAAAAGCGGCACAACGGGACTGGGGCCGCAGGTCGGGCACTGAACGCGGACGCGTGCTGCGACGAGCGGCCGACATCATTCGCGCGCGCAACCGCGAGCTGTCCGTGCTCGAGACCTACGACACCGGCAAGCCGTTGTCGGAAACACTCTACGTCGACGCCACCAGCGGCGCCGACGCGCTCGAGTATTTTGGCGGCCTCGCAGGCAGCCTCACCGGAGAGCACATTCAGCTGGGTGATGATTGGGTCTACACGCGCCGCGAGGCACTCGGCCTCTGCGTCGGTATCGGCGCGTGGAACTACCCGACCCAAATCGCCTGCTGGAAAGGCGCACCGGCGCTCGCATGCGGCAACAGCATGGTGTTCAAGCCATCCGAGACGACCCCGCTGTGTGCGTTGAAGGTCGCCGAAATCCTCATCGAGGCTGGCCTGCCACCGGGCTTGTATAACGTGATTCAGGGCCTCGGCGATGTCGGGGCGCAACTGGTCACC
>CALDHJ010000234.1 GCA_937941555.1 uncultured Granulosicoccaceae bacterium
CAGCTCGTCACTGGTGTATTCGCGGTCGAGACTGACCACCCGGTTCTGCACGTCGTGGTCGTTGGTGACGAGGATCACGAGTGCGCGCTGTTCGGACAACGGGACAAACTCGATCTGCCGGAGGGTTTCTTCTGTCCGTCGCGGCGCAAACACCAGACCCGCCATGTGGGTGATGCCGGAAAGGTACTCGGATGCGCGCGCGATCAGTTGCTCGCGGTTGAGGTCCGCCGAGAGGTGCTGGCGAATGGCGTCCACGCTGGTGCCTTCGAGCGGCCGGTATTGCACCATGTGATCGACAAACACCCGGTAGGCCTGCTCGGTGGGCACGCGGCCCGCCGAGGTGTGCGGCGCGCGCAACAACCCGAGCTCTTCGAGGTCGCCCATGACATTGCGGATGCTCGCAGCACTGAGTGAAATGCCGGAGTGCTTGCTCAGTGTGCGCGACCCAATCGGTGCGCCCTCTTTGATGTACTCGTCAACGAGGGCTCGCAGGATCGACTCTTCACGTTCGGACAGCAGCGCTTTCGGCTTCTCGTCTGACATGACACGTTCTCTACACGTTGATGTTGCATGGCGCAGGCCGTTGACCGGCGGATGATAACTCAGGTCCCTGACCCGACGGCCATCATCCCGTAAACTATACGAGACCTCCCACCGCTTCAGCCAGCTTCCCGACATGATCCGTCGACCTGTACACGCCGTAAAAGTTGGAAACGTGACCCTCGGGGGCGACGCGCCGATCGTCGTCCAGTCGATGACCAACACCGACACCGCCGACGCCCTGCGCACGGCAATGCAGGTGGCCGACCTCGCCCGCGCCGGCAGTGAGCTGGTCCGGATCACGGTCAACAACGACGCCGCTGCCGCCGCCGTGCCCGAGATTCGCGATCGCCTCGACAGCATGGGCCTCGACACGCCGCTGGTCGGCGATTTCCATTTCAACGGCCACAAGCTGCTGAGCAACCACCCAGCCTGCGCCGAGGCGCTGGCCAAGTACCGCATCAACCCCGGCAATGTCGGACGGGGCATGCGCCGAGACACCCAGTTCGCGGCCATGATCGAGGTGGCCTGCAAACACGACAAACCCGTGCGCATCGGTGCCAACTGGGGTTCGCTCGACCCGGATCTGCTGGCGCGCACGTTGGATGAAAACGCCGCACTCGACAATCCGCTGCCACTCGAGGTCGTCAATCGGCAGGTGGTCATCAACTCGGCACTCGACAGCGCCGATGAGGCTGTGCGCCTGGGCATGCGCCCTGATCAGATCGTGGTCTCTTGCAAGATGAGCCGCGCACCCGACCTGATTGCTGTCTACAAGGAGCTCGCCGAGCGCTGCGACTACGCACTGCACCTCGGTCTGACCGAGGCCGGCATGGGCAGCAAGGGCATTGTCGCCTCGACCGCAGCCCTCGCACCGCTGCTACTCGCCGGCATCGGCAACACCATCCGCATTTCCCTGACCCCGGAACCCAATGGCGAGCGCAGCACCGAAGTTCAGGTTGCACAGGAAATTCTCCAGTCGCTCGAGCTTCGCGCCTTCACCCCGCAGGTGACCTCCTGCCCGGGTTGCGGTCGCACCACGAGTACGTACTTCCAGGAGCTCACCGACACCATCCAACGCCACTTGCGCGAACGCATGCCCACCTGGCGCGACGCCTATCCCGGCGTGGAGTCGATGACGGTTGCCGTCATGGGGTGCGTCGTCAACGGCCCGGGCGAAAGCAAGCACGCCGACATCGGCATCAGCCTGCCCGGTACCGGCGAGCGCCCGGTTGCACCGGTCTATGTCGATGGCGAGCGCAGCACCACCCTCAAAGGCGATCACATCGCTGAAGAGTTTCAGCAGATCGTCGAAGACTACGTGCAGCGTCGCTACGGCCTTGCCAAGGCCTGACGTCACCCTCGACACCCCGCCAGCCCGTGACCCGCGCTCTGCCGTGGTCATCGGCACGGGCGTCGCAGGCGCGGCAGTCGCCGACGCCCTGGCGCGCCGCGGTACGAACGTGACGGTCCTGGAGCGACACCACGCGCCCGCTACCGGCGCGAGCGGCAACGCAGCGGCGGTGGTGCGCCCGTTTCTCGCCCGCGCGGAACGCGATCCGCTCGCACGCTTCTACAGCGATGCCGCCCGATTCGCCATTGACCGCCTTAGCCCATTGTTCTGTTCACGCACAAACGCCATTGCGCTTGGCAAAGGCGCCCTCTGGGTACACCCGCGCGCAGCAGAACTCCATCCTCAGGGACACCGCACACAGGCACTCGACAGCGTGCAGACCGCGTCGGTGCTCGGCCAACCGGCAGCGCCGGGCGCGTGGCTGCCCGACGCGATAAACCTCTCGCCGGCTCAGCTCTGTCGCCACTGGCTCGACCACCCGAGAATCGACACCCGGTTTGGCCAGGAGGTGGGTGATGTCGAGTGTGACCCAGACGGGTGCACCGTCCGTGACCGCACCGGGCGCACGCTGGCTCAGGCCGGGGTGGTTATTGTCGCGTGCGGGCCTGCGCTACCGCAGTTGCTGCCACGGTTGCTGCCCGCTCCGACGGACTCCCCGGGTGGCCTGCACCGAACGCAGGGACTCTCGGCCGGACTGCTTGGCGACGCCGGTTTACGGGCGGCCTTGCTCGCACCACAGGCCATCACACCGACCGACGACGGTGTGGTGATCAACACCGGCCATTGGCGCGAGCCCCTGACATTGCCTCAGGCGCTCGCTACGCTGCAGCGACCGCCCTGGCTCGAGTCGCTGCACCTCGTCACCGCCCGGCTCGCCAGCCGGTTGCACACGCCGGATCGACTGCCGCTAGTCGGCGCCGTGCCCGACATTGACGCGAGCTTGAATGGTTTCGAACCCCTGCGCCGCGGCGAGCCCCCGAGCGCACCGGCGGTCTACCGGCCCAACCAGTATGTGAT
>CALDHJ010000235.1 GCA_937941555.1 uncultured Granulosicoccaceae bacterium
TGCAGGCACTCCGGGCCGTAGCAGCGGATGTGCCAGTGCCCGTGTGCCGCAAGCTTCTTGCGTTTGCGCTTGATCGCATTGCGCCGTTTGCTGCTGGTGTGTTCGGTGTAATAGTCGGCGAATGGTTGTGTGGTTTTGTTCAGCACTGCGCGTTCGCTCTGGGCGAAGCGCTCGCAGGAAAAGCCCATGCGCTGCGCGGTGTCGTCGATCATCTCGGCGATGGCAGATTTTCCGGTGACTTCGTGGAAACTGAACAGCGCTGCGCCTGATTCGCGGTGAATCCAGGCGAGCAGCGCCTCGATACTGCCATTCTCGTACCCGCTGCGCAGCAAGGGCACGCTCGACATCATGTGCGACGAATCGTAGTAGGTGGAGAGTTGTTTGACCGGCAGCCGCGGCGTGTGGGCTGCGCGCAATGGCCACATCCCGGTCAGCAGATCACCTTGCCAGATGAAGGCAACCGAGACGTCGGACGTGTTCGTTGCGTCCAGCAGGGCGAAAAAGGGTTCCGGGGCGTAATTGATGTTGTCTTCGGCCGCGTGACGGACCAGCTCTTCCCAGGCGGTGGTGTGGGCCGACATGGCGTCTCGCGAGCTTGCGATGGTGAGGGTGAAACCGACTGCACTGCTGATTGCCATGACCTGACCGTGACCGAGCGGGGATTGCACGCGTTGTTCGTGCTGTTACGTGCGTGGGTAGTGTTGACTGTGGGGTGGTAGACGGTCAGGGCGCTTGCAACGTCTGCCAGCGAACCCCGGACTCGCACCCGCACCACCTTGGGGTTGTCTCAACAACCGTGCCATCCGACCGCGGTGGAGGTGTTTGGTGAGCAAGGCGAATCGGTGGCCGCTTTGGCGTTCTGAATCCGGGTTGCGAGTGAGTGCGGGCTGCCAATGCGTTTGAGGCGAAATGCAAACCGTATGCAAATATTTCAGGTGAAATTACAAAATACAATGGTTTGTATTGGTGTTGGCGCTGAAATTTGTCTGAATTTTGCGTTAAAATGCACGAATTCGTGAGGTGGTGAGTGCAAAGGCATGTCAGAGGCATTTGATCAGGGTGTGATGTTGATGGCGCTCGGCATGGGTACGGTGTTCGGGTTCCTGAGCCTTCTGGTCTGCGCGCTGATGTTGATGAGCCGCCTGCTGGCAGCCGACCCTGACGATGCGCTGGCTGCTGCCGAGCCCGCGTCGCCAGCGCCCACAGCCGATGGCATCGATGACCCTGAGCTGATCTCGGCCATAGTCGCCGCTGTGCACCGCTACCGCAACGAACGCACCTGAACCGTTTTACTCTTTCGGATACTGACCCATGGCCGGTTTGAAACTGACCGAGCTGGTGTTGCGCGATGCACACCAGTCCCTCTTCGCCACCCGTTTGCGACTCGAAGACATGCTGCCAGCCTGCGAGGCAATCGACAAAGCGGGCTACTGGTCTGTCGAGAGTTGGGGCGGTGCGACATTCGACGCCTGTATTCGGTACCTGGGCGAAGACCCCTGGGAGCGTTTGAGAACGCTCAAGGCGGCCATGCCGAACACACGCCAGCAAATGCTGTTGCGGGGCCAGAACCTTCTGGGTTACCGACACTACGCCGACGACGTGGTCGAGCGTTTTGTGGAACGCGCTGTAGCGAACGGCATGGACGTCTTCCGCATCTTTGATGCGCTGAACGATGTCCGCAATCTGCAGACGGCCATACGCGCGACCATCGCGAATGGCGCGCACGCGCAGGGGGCGATGAGCTACACCGTCAGTCCGGTGCACACGCTGGAGACCTGGGTCGACATGGGCAAACGGCTCGAGGACCTCGGTTGTCATTCGATCTGCATCAAGGACATGGCGGGCCTGATTACGCCTTATATGGCCTACGACCTGGTCTCGCGCCTGAAAGAGACAGTGCAGGTGCCCATTGCCCTGCACACCCACGCGACCACCGGGCTCTCGACCAGTGCGGTGGTGAAGGCCGTGGAAGCGGGCCTGGACATGGCCGACGGTGCGATCTCGTCGATGAGCATGACCTACGGCAATTCGCCTACCGAATCGCTGGTCGCGATTTTCGAGGGCACCGAGCACGACACCGGATTCACCCAGGCTTCGCTTGCCCCCATCGCCGAGCATTTTCGCGCGGTGCGCAAAAAATACGCGAAGTTCGAGGGCGAATTGCGTGGCGTGGACGCTCGAATTCTGGCCGCGCAGGTGCCAGGCGGCATGCTCACCAACATGGAAAACCAGTTGCGCGAACAGGGCATGAGCGAACGCATGGACGAAGTCCTGGCCGAAGTGCCGCGGGTGCGCGAAGATCTCGGCTTCGTGCCGCTGGTGACACCGACATCCCAGATCGTCGGGACACAGTCTGTGCTCAACGTCATGACCGGCGAGCGGTACAAGACCATCACCAAAGAGACAACCGGCGTGTTGCTGGGCGAATACGGCGCAACTCCGGCCCCCGTCAATGCAGATGTACAGAAAAAAGTACTCGAAGACGCTGATCACGCTGTCATCGAGGGGCGACCGGCAGAATTGCTGCCCAATGAAATGCAAAGCCTGATCGACGAGCTGCAGGACATCGCCAAGGTGAAAGGTATTCAGCTCACGGAACACGTCGACGAAGACGCGCTGATCCACCTGTTGTTTCCGCAGGTGGGCATGAAGTTTCTCCAGAATCGCGGAGACAGCAGTGTCTTTGAACCAGCGCCAACTGGTGCCGAGGTCGAGTTGCCGAGTGAAACACCGACCGCGTCCGACGGCAACTTCGTGCCCGAGATGTACCACGTCAATGTCAACGGCAATACCTACGAAGTGTCGGTGAGCACCGGTGGCGACGTGCACTACATCGCACCCGTCGCGTCTGGTGCGGCACCGACTGCCGCGGCCTCGCCGTCGCCGGCAGAAACGGGGGCGGCGGAAGCCATGCCATCGCCGCTTGCTGGCAACGTGTTCAAAATCCTGGTCTCTGAGGGTCAGCAGGTCGCGGTTGATGACGTGCTGGTAGTACTCGAAGCGATGAAGATGGAAACCGAAATCCGATCGCTCAAAGCCGGCACGGTGTCCCGCGTTGCGGTGCGTGAAGGCGATGCTGTAGCGCAGGGTGCCCCTTTGGTGTTCATCAGCGCATGACCGACGCCCTGTATATGCTCTGGCAATCCACGGGTATTGCCAACGTCACACTGCCACAGCTCGTCATGATCGCGGTGGGGGGCGGGCTGCTCTACCTCGCAATTGCACGGCGGTTCGAACCGCTGTTGCTGGTGCCCATCGGCTTTGGGTGCGTGCTGAGCAATATCCCCGTCGCGGGAATCGGCGGCCCGGACGGTTTGCTTGGCATGCTGTACAGCGTTGGCCTCGAAACCGGTATTTTCCCGCTTCTGATTTTCATGGGGGTCGGCGCGCTTACGGATTTCTCGGCGCTGATCGCGAGACCCAGCATGTTGCTGCTTGGTGCAGCAGCGCAATTCGGCATTTTCGGCACACTGCTCGGGGCGCTGTTGCTGAACGGTCTGCCTGGCTTCGACTTCAGCATCGATCAGGCCGCAGCCATCGCCATCATCGGCGGGGCGGACGGGCCGACCGCGATATTCGTCAGTGCCAGGCTTGCGCCGGAGCTGCTCGGTGCGATTGCGGTGGCTGCCTACTCTTACATGGCATTGGTGCCGATCATTCAGCCGCCCATCATGCGTGCCTTGACGACCGAAGCCGAGCGGGCGCTGCCAATGGCCCAGTTGCGCACTGTCAGCAAACGTGAACAGATTGCCTTTCCCTTGCTCGTTCTCGGGCTGTCGGCCTTGCTGTTACCTGACGCGACACCGCTGATCGGTATGCTCTGTTTCGGCAATCTGCTGCGGGTGTCGGGCGTGGTCGATCGACTGAGTCAGGCTGCGCAAAACGAAATCATCAACATCGTGACGATTTTTCTCGGTCTCGCGGTGGGATCGAAACTTTCAGCGGATCAGTTTCTGAGTGTCGAGACGCTCGGTATCCTCGCGCTGGGAGCGGTGGCATTTTCAGTCGGAACGGCGGCAGGCGTGATCATGGCCAAGCTGATCAACCGACTCAGCTCAGACCCGGTCAACCCCTTGATTGGTGCCGCAGGTGTCTCGGCCGTGCCCATGGCGGCACGCGTGGCCAACAAGGTCGGCCTTGAAGCCAACTCCCAGAACTTCCTCCTCATGCATGCCATGGGCCCCAACGTCGCCGGTGTGATCGGATCGGCTGTTGCGGCTGGCATTCTGCTCGCCGTTCTCGGCTGACACCCACTCCTGACCAAGACCTTGCGGGGTGCCCGACTGATTCAATTCGGGCATTCCGCGTCGGGGTCTATTCGCTATAGTGATCGAGCGCAAGCCGGTACGACGGTTCTGACATTCGGCATGCGTGCACGTCCGCACGTGCGCCTGCCGCGGACTGTGCTTCCGTTTAACTTGTATTTCCACATACACTGCGAGGTGGGTGTCGAGGTGTGAGCCGCGGGGCACTCGGGCCGCACAATTCGGGTGTCGGCTTCGAATCTACTGAATGGCGATCAGTCCTGGTCAGGAGGAGTGGAGATGAGCACATTGCAGCAAGCACGTTGGGAGTCGCGTTGGCAGCGCCTCAAGATCGGTTTGATCCTGTTTGCGGTGGTGTTCGGTCTGGCCAAGCTGTTCTCGGACCCCGTTCAAACCCTCGTCAGCGCAATACGTTCACCCCAACTGCCGGCAGCGCCCGTTGTCGAGTCTCAGGTCTTTCTCGAGCAGGGCTGGGATCAAGGCACTCGCGAGGAATACCACCATATCTCCCAGGGCAGCCGGACTCTGCCGGTACCCTACCGCTGGTTTGCAGCCCTGGCTCAACCCTCCGACTGGGCCGTTGGTTCCCTGTTTGCGTCAGACGATCTGTTTGCCGACCCCGACTACCTGACGCGATTTGGCTTCCTCATCGACCAGAGTGGGTGTGATGCCGGCAGCTACGCAAGCTGGCGAGTGCATCAAGGCAAGCGTTTGCCTAAGGCTGTGGACTGTGATGATGGAACCTTGCCCCCATATCGCGCGGAAGCGGTCGACGGCAACCCGAGGCGAACGGATGATCCGCCGGTTCCGATCGGATTCAGTTTGTCGGGCGAACAGCCTCTTGATGGGCTGTATGGCCGGCGCACAGCCATCGGGTTGACCTGTGCGGCGTGCCATACCGGCAGCCTGATGCACAATGGCACCCAGTTCATCGTCGAGGGTGGGCCGGGCAATGCGGACTTTGGTCTCTTCTCCAAGACGCTTGCCGCCGCTATTGGCCAGACACTGATTTCGTCGCAGCTGCCTGTGCTCGATGGCCGGTTTCGTGGTTTTGCGGGCCGGGTTCTCGGTGATGCCGATTCACCGGGCGCGCGCGAAACCCTGCGCAAGGACATGGCCAGCGCCGTCGCCGTCCTCAAGCAGTTCCAGCACCGATTCGAAGTGCCCGAGGGGAGCGGCCGTCTTGACGCGTTGTCGCGCATCGGCAACCGCGTGTTCTCACGCAACATGCGCCGACCCGACAATTACGCTCCGATCAATGCCCCCGTCAGCTATCCCCACATCTGGACCGCGAGCTGGTTCGACTGGGTTCAGTACGACGGGTCCATCATGAACCCATTGGTGCGCAATGCCGGCGAAGCCCTTGGCGTTGGGGCCACCATGAACACGCTGGCTGGTGAGGATGAAGGTCGCCTCGCAACAGGCATCCCAATGGAGAAGCTCGCGTGGGTCGAGACGGCGCTGCGCGGCAGCAGCTTCACGGCTGAAAAACAGGATGGTTTGCTCGCACCGAAGTGGAACCCGGACGCGTTTGGGGCGATTGATCCCGATGACATCGTAGCCGGGCGCGCGCTCTACGATCAGAACTGTGCGTCCTGCCACTTGCCGGCCTTCGGCAGCGCCGCATTCTGGTCACCCACCACGACCGAGGGTAAAACGAGCTATCAGTGGCGACCATTCAAGTGGACCGATCTTGATGGAGTCGAACAGGCCTACGACGGCACGCTCCTACGTTTGAAAGCCATTAGCCTAGAACAGATCGGCACGGATCCGCTGCAGTCGAGCCTGCTCGACGCGCGCTACCTCGACACTACATCACGCAGTGCACACGGCGATCGACCGGCTGAACCCGCGTTGGGCGCCAATGCCGAGATGTGCGTGCCGGTCTACACGGAAAAGCCCTACGACGCGGACGGACAGTACGCAGACGGGTCCACACACAAGAAATACCGCAAGCGGTATGCGATGGCCCGGGTTGAAGATTCACCCAGCACGGCGTTTGGTGTGGCCTTGGGTGCGGCCACCACCGCTGCCATCGAAGCAACCTTCAAGAGCACGGGTGCATCGCCTGACCAACAGGCTGAATACTGGACCGATCGCCCGAACTGTTTTCGGACCGGTGCAGGCTACAAGGCGCGACCACTGAACGGCGTCTGGGCAACTGGGCCGTTTCTGCACAATGGCTCTGTGCCCACGCTTGATCACCTGTTGGGTCCGGTTGAAGATCGACCCGAGCAGGTCGTGCTTGGGAGCCCTGAATTCGACACCGAGAAAGTAGGCATCAAACAGCCGGATCGTGTGCGCCGTTCGGAAGGGTCCGACTATGACCGCAATGGCCGATTCGTGCTTGACACCCGCTTGCCAGGCAACAGCAACCGCGGACACGAATTCTCGGACAGCTTTGACGCGTCACGGGCGAAGAAGCCGCAGGGTGGGGTGATTGGCCCGGCACTCGACGCCGATGAACGGCGGCAACTGATCGCGTTTCTCAAGACACTTTGAGCTTCGAGAGGAATACAGCATGACCGAGGCGACTGGTACAGATCAGAACAAGCTCGCGAATTTTTTGCGCAAACACGTCGATATCGTCTTTGCCGTGTTGCGCAATACAGTGCCAAACCTGTCTTTTGGTGAGATTGCTGTTGTCACGCGCTACAGCGACGTCAAGGAAGTGCTGGACAACCCCGGCGTGTTTCGCGTGTCGTATGCCGAGGCCATGGATGATTCCGTCGGCCCCTTCATGCTGGCGCGAGACCTGACCGAGCTCAATGAGCGTGACAAAGGCATCATGCGCTCGGTGATGAAACGCTCCGATCTTGAAGACATCCGTTTGCGCGTGAGGCGGTTGGCCGAGGAGAGTCTGTCGCGGGCCGAGCATAACCAGATTGATCTCGTGCCACAACTGACACGGCATGTACCCGCGCAGCTGACACAGGACTATTTCGGCCTGCGTGCGGAGTCTCCAGCGGACATCCTGCGCTGGTCGCGTGCGACCCAACACGACATGTTTCACAACGGCTTCGAGAAGGACGAAGCGCGCAAGGCAGCAGTCCATGCGTTGAATCTCGCAGCAGGCGCTGAAATGCAAGCCCGTATAAGCGATGTGCTGATCCCGGATTGCCGGCAGGCCATTGCCGCGGGCGAGCCGCGCGACGACATTCTCACGCGACTGCTTCGCATCGAATTCAATGATGCCGTGGATTTCGATACCTCTCGTATCGCAACCAATCTGATGGGAACACTGGTTGGCGGGATCGAAACCACATCGGCCGCCGCAGCGCAGACACTGGCGCAGTTGTTCAAACGTCCACGACCCTTGGCGATGGCTAAGGAGATTGCGCTCAGCGCCAACGACTCAGAGAGCGACCGCGCCGAATTGCTGCGCATCTGCAGGGAGGCGTTGCGTTTCGATCCGATCAACCCACTGGTTGTTCGTGTGTGTGATTCGGATTTCGTGGTCGCCAAAGGGACCCTGCGTCGCCGCCGTATTCGCAAAGGCAAGAAGGTGCTGGTGTGTACGCGTTCGGCCATGCGGGACGGCCGGCAACTCGAGCTGCCCTCGGCCTTCGCAACCGATCGACCCGATCACCACTACATGCATCTGGGATATGGCCATCACCGCTGCCTCGGCGACCACATCAGCAACGTGCAGTTGCCAGAATTGGTTCGAGCGGTTCTGCGGTTGGACAACCCACGACCGGTTGGTGAAATCGACAAGGCCAGCGGGCCCTTCCCCGAGCACTACCGTATTCAGCTCGGCCGCGGCGAGGCTTGACAACCGCGGCATGCGGTGGGTCTTATTCGGCCGGCGGCGTGACGGTTGCGGTATCGTTCTGCGGAGAAACCGGCGTCGATGCCGGTGTGTCGGTGGCATCGTAAATCAGGTTTTCGATGATGCGGTCGGCCAGTTCGACGCGCAATTCGCGCAATATCAATTGACGCTCCTGGCTCTTGCCGAGGACGACTGACTCGTCGTAGGCGTAGTCGCGAATGCCGCGGTACTCTTCCCAGTCGCCCGGTTGCTCATCGGCCCAGTTGGCACGCACCTGTACCACGTGTTCTTCGCGGTATTCAGCCGCACGCCCGTTGCTGTCGATGGCGAGCAGTCGCCGATCTGTGGCTTCGGCGCGCAGCGATACAATGCGGTCGGGCTCGGTGCTGCTCTGCGCGAGCCCTCGCAAGCGCAACCTGCTGCGCAAGGCGGCGGCGAGTAGCGGTGCACTGTCTGCGCGCACTGCGACTTTCAATGTTAGCGGCGCCACATTCGGCTCCAGGAGCTGGAATCCGCAGCCCGAGAGCACCAGGCAACAACACAAGGCCAAGACCGATTTCATGAACGCCAACCCTATCCGATGCCTGAATGGTAGCAGCCCTTTGGTCCGGTCCGGGAAGGTGCCCATTGACGTGATCACACTGCCCAGCGGCCGCGCGCTGACGGTACACCGGCTGGACCGGTGCTATCCGGTCGGGTGTGGCAACAAGGGCCCGAAGTTGATCGAACGCCTGCACGAGTACGTGCGCCGCGGGGATCGTGGCGTGGTGACGGTCGGCGGGGCGTTCTCCAACCATGTCCATGCCCTGGCGGCGCTTGGCCATCGGATGGGCGTGCCGACGGCTGCGATCATTCGAGGCACCGACCCCGATTTCGACAACCCGACTCTCGCTGATGCGCGACGGTGGGGAATGCGTCTGATCACGGTGGACCGTGCGAGCTATGCCAGCCGCGATTCCGAGCCGTTTCGACAATGGGCAGCGGCACAGTGCCCGGGTTTTGCGCTGGTGCCGGAGGGCGGCAATGATGCGTCGAGTGAGGCGGCCTGTGCAGCGCTCGCCGGGCAGCTTGCGGTACCAGCCGGTGCGGCACTGGTCGTCGCGGCCGGGACCGGTGCGACGGCGCGCGGCCTCGCGCGCGGCTTTGGTAGTCGGGTGTCGGTAGTGGCCGCGGATGTGGTGGGATCGGATGCTGACGGGCTCGTTGGATCGTCCCCTGCAGCCGTGCGGTGTGTGGACGCCCGGCTGAACGGCTACGGCCGAGTAACACCGGCGTTTCTCGCCTGGTTATCGGATACCTGGGAGCAAACGGGGGTGCTGTTCGATCCCCTGTACAACGGCAAGGCGGCCTATTGGATCGAGACCGCGCAGTGCGAGGGTGCTCACCTGTTGCACACTGGCGGCTTGCAGGGGTGGCGTGGGATTGCGGGGCGTGGACAGTTGGCAGCCTACCCGCTGCTGCAGGCCGCAGTATCTGCGCTGCGCTTCTGACATTTTCGGTGGTCTGTCGGTACCATTGCGACAGTTCTGATTGGGATGTGCATCAATGACCGATTTTGCTGCCACGCGGGCGCAATTCCATTTGCCTGATGGCGTCATCTACCTTGACGGAAACTCCCTGGGGCCGCTGCCGATCAACGCGGCGGGGCAGGTCGCGCAGACGATCGAATCGCAGTGGGGTGAGATGCTGATCACCGCCTGGAACAAGGCGGGCTGGATGGCTCAGCCCAGTGAAGTGGGCGACCGGATTGCGCGTCTCATCGGTGCGCCGGCAGGCCACACTACCGTCGGCGATACACTTTCTATCAAAGTCCACCAGGCCGTGGCAGCGGCCTTGGCGCTGCGACCCGATCGGCGAGTGGTGCTCTCCGATACTGGCAATTTCCCAACCGATCTGTATAT
>CALDHJ010000236.1 GCA_937941555.1 uncultured Granulosicoccaceae bacterium
ACATCACCGTTCTCGTCGAAGTCGACGTTACCGGACGCTCCTTCGTAGTTGATCGGCTCGCCTGCTGCGAGAGCGGCTTTTGCCTTCTCCCACTCACCCGGGCGGATGATCATGCCGGGCGGGTTGTCGATCTTGGTCATGGCCGCTGCGATAGCCGCACGGTCAGTTGACTGTGCGCGCTCGATAGCGAGTGCAGTCATGAAGGTCGCGTCGTAGCCGTGTGCCACGTATGGCGCACCCGGATCATCACCTGTTGCATCGCCGTAGAGCTTGGCGAAGGCCTGGTAGGACGCATCACCTGTGTCAGAAGAGCTCTGGGTGATCTTGATGTTGCCACGCAGGTTGTCCGCACCGATCTGGTCGATGACCGACTGGTCGAACATGCCGTCCGCTGCGTAGAACTTGCCGAAGAGACCGTTCTCGAGGCTGTTCTTGAGGATGGTGATGCCGCCGGAACCGTAGTAGGAGAACACGACCAATGCCTGCGGGCCGCCGCGCGAGAGCGTGGAGAGCTCAGAGCGGTAGGACGCTTTCTTCGGCTCGTGTGCCTGGTTACCGGTGATCTTGCCGCCGTTGGCTTCGTATTCAGCTGCGAACACTTCTGCGATACCGGCGTTGTAGTCGTCGTTCGCGTAGGTCATGGCGACCTGGGTCAGGCCGTCAGCCAATACGAGGTTCGCGAGCGCCGCGCCCTGGTAGGCGTCAGACGGTGCGACGCGGAACACGAGACCGTTGTCATCGAGCTCTGAGATGGACGGTGCTGTTGCCGAATCGGAGATCGACATCACGCCAGCCGGAATCGACACGGACGACACCATGCCGTTGGTGGCACCGGAGCAGCTTGCTCCGACGATCGCGACGACCTGCTCGACGTTCACGACCTTGTTACCCGCATCCACGCCCGCCTTGGGGTCACATGCAGAATCGGCCAGAACCATTTTCAGGGTGTCGCCACCCATGAGTCCGCCCTGCTCGTTGACGTGCTGAGCGGCGAGGTTGCGACCGGCGACAATCGGCGCGACGAGCTCGGCGATGGGACCGGTGACACCGGCGACGGAACCGACTTTGACGTCAGCTGCGAGCGCGGCACCACTGGCGCAGGCTGCCACGAGGGCGGCGAGTTTGATGGTTGTTTTCATAGTCCTGATTCCTCCAGGGAGTGTTGTGAGTCTCGGCTTATCACGCCGATTCTCTCGAACTGCGCGGCGGTCTTGGCCGCTGTTCGGGAAAGATACCCAACGGGTATTTCTGCAAAAAGACTTGAAGCATCAGGCCGATCAGGAAGATGCGCGCGTAAGCGGTGCGCACAGCCCATTCGTCCGGCAATCTGCCTGTCACTATCTCACTCGCGGACCACAGCGTCCAGATCAACACGGCGCCGATCACAGCGCCCTTGTTGTTGGCACTGCCGCCGACGACCAACATGACCCAGACCAGAAAGGTCGCGGTCAACGGGTCGCTGAGATTGGGGTCGACAAATTTGAGGTACTGCGCCATGAAGGCGCCTGCAAGCCCCATGAGCATGGCGCCGAGCACGAAGCCCTCCATGCGGAACTGCTCGACATCCTTGCCCGCCGCCCGCACCGCGGGCTCGTTCTCGCGGATGGCTGTCATCACCCGGCCCCAGGGCGCGCGCTGCGCGATCTGCAAGGCCCAGAACGCAATCGCCACGGCTATCAACACAATGACGAGGAACGCGATGTGATTCCAGGGTTCGGGCAGCGTCTCGAAGGGCTTGGGGATGGCGGACACACCGCGCGGACCGTTGGTGTAGTCGGTCTCGTTCTTGAAGATCAGGCGCACGACTTCAGCAGCGCCGATGGTGGCGATAGCGAGGTAGTCCGAGCGCAGCCGCAGACAGACTTTACCAACACCCCAGGCGACAAGGCCGGCCGCCAACATCGACAGGCCATAGGCGACCAGCGTGTTGATCTCGAAGCCGCCGATGTGGCGTGCCGAGGGTGCCGTGGTCAGCAGCGCCGTGACGTAGGCGCCGATGGCAAAGAAGCCACCGATACCCGCGTTGAAGAGACCCGCGAATCCCCACTGGACATTCAGGCCCAGGCACAGGACGGCGTAGATGCCACCCATGGTCAGCAGGGAGATGAAATACAGGCTGTATCCGTAGAGCGCATCCATGTCAGAACGTCCTCCCGCGCATGATCCCACTCGGTCGCCAGAGCAGGATACCGATCATGATGACAAAGGCGACGCCGGCCTTGTAACCCGGGCTGACCAGCGGCGTATCGCCGATCCAGGGGTAGGTCGCCAATTCCTCGGCAAGGCCGATGATCAGGCCGCCGATCATCGCGCCGTAGGGTTTGCCGATACCGCCGAGAATCGCCGCGGCAAACGTCGGCAGCAGCACCTGGAAGCCCATCATGGTTTCGACGTGGGTATCGTAGGCGAGCAGGATGCCGGCGGCGCCAGCAAGCGCACCACCGATGATCCAGGTGTTGCGAATGACCTGTTCGGTGTCGATTCCGGTGAGCTTGGCGAGCTCCGGCGAGTCCGACATGGCGCGCATGGCTTTACCCATCTTGGTGCGCGAGAGAATCAGGTGCACGATGACCATGAGCAACACCGCCGCACCGAAAATGATCAGGTGTTTGGGTGAGATGCGAATGGCATCGAAAAGGATCAGCGGTTGCTGGATGCCACTCTGCAGGGACTTGAGCTGCACTCCCCACGAGAACTGAATCGCCGATCGCACCATGAGCATCATGCCGAAGGACGCGATCACGAGCATGATTGTCGGCGCTGCCCGAAACGGCTTGTAAAAACCGCGGTCGATGCCGATGGACACGATCGCCGTGAGCACCATCGCAATCGGGAGCGCAGCCATCGGGTGCCAGCCTGTCAGAGTGATGATGGACCAGGCGAAATAGGCGCCGAGTGTCATGCTCTCGCCGTGGGCGAAATTGGCAAAGCGCAAGATACCGAAAGTTAGCGTAACGCCGATGGCACCGAGTGCGTAGATGCTGCCCAGGACCAGGCCGGGGATGAAGTGGAAGTTGATGAAATCATACAGCGCGTACATCAGGCCCGTCCCCCGCCGAGAAAGAGCTCACCGACTTTCGGGTCGCTCAGGAGTTCCTGTCCGGTGCCTTGTACCGAATTGGAACCGTCAACCAACACGTACCCCCGATCTGCGATACCGAGCGCTTGTTTGGCGTTCTGTTCGACCATGAGTATCGGTACACCGGCTGCGTTGATCTGGCGTACGGTTGCGAAGATCTCGCCGCGGTACTTGGGTGAAAGCCCGGCTGTGGGCTCATCGAGTAGCAGGATTTTCGGCTCGAGCATCAGGGCCTTGCCCATCGCCACCATCTGGCGCTGACCGCCCGAGAGATCGCCGGCCGCCTGGTTGCGTTTCTCGCGCAGTGGCGGAAACATCTGGTAAATCTTTTCGAGCTGGGGCCGGTAGTCGTCGTTGCGCACAAAGGCGCCCATCTCGAGGTTCTCTTCAACCGTGAGATTGGCGAAGATGTTGTTGGTCTGCGGGACGTAACACACGCCCTGCTTGACGACGTCACTCGGCGGCGTGTTGGTGATGTTCTGGCCGTCGAGCCGCACCTCGCCAGCGGTGAGATTGAGCAGCCCGAACACCGCCTTCATCGCAGTCGATTTGCCGGCGCCGTTCGGCCCGATGACCACGACCACTTCCCCGGCATCGACGTGCAGGTTGATGCCGTGCAGGATCTCGGTGTCGCCGTATCCTCCGCTGACAGCGTCCAGTTCAAGCACGCGCGTCATGCCGCTTCTCCACCGAGGTAGGCGTCGAGCACGCGCGGGTCGCTGCGCACCTCATCCATGCTGCCTTCCATCAGCACTGCGCCTTCCGCCATCACGATAACCGGATCGCACAGAGCACCGATCATGTCCATGTCGTGTTCGATGAGGCAGAAGGTATAACCGCGTTCTTCCTTGAGCCGCAGAATCATGTCGCGGATCTTTAACACCAGGGTCGGGTTGACACCCGCCCCCGGCTCGTCAAGCAACACAAGCTTGGCATTTGTCATCATGGTGCGACCGAGTTCGAGCAGTTTTTTCTGGCCGCCCGAGAGGTTGCCTGCAAGTTCGTCGCGCAAGTGGTAGATCGAAAGAAACTCAAGCGCATCTTCGGCCTGCTCCATGACGCTCTTTTCCCGGCTGCGCACCGAGGCGCGCGAGAACCAGTTGCTCCAGAGCCGCTCACCGGGTTGGGCCGGCGGCACCAGCATGAGGTTCTCGAGCACGGTCATTTGTGCGAGCTCATGCGGAATCTGGAAAGTGCGAACAATTCCCCGGTGGAACATCTCGTGGGTCGGCAACCCGGCGATGTCCTGCCCCTCAAAGAGAATTTTTCCGGAAGTCGGCGGCAATTCGCCTGCGATCATGTTGAACGTGGTGGTCTTACCCGCCCCGTTGGGGCCGATCAGCCCGGTGATTGTGCCCTCGGCCACAGAGAAGCTGCAATTGTGCACAGCCTGCAGTCCGCCGAAGTGCTTGCACAGGTTTTCAACCGCGAGCATGGAGTCGACTCTTCAAGCAAGATCGCGCATTCTACAGAAATTTTCTCGACATTTGCGGACCTAAATTGCGTGATGCTGCACGCTATTGCCGAAAAAACCGAAAATCGATATTCCAGCCCCACCGGCCCAGATACCGCCCCGTCGACACCGAGCTGGTTCAGTTGATCGCAAGGCCCATCACCACCGCATCTTCATCCCCACCCGATGCGGTGCGGTAGTAGCGCGCTCGACTGCCAATCACGCTAAATCCACTGCGCAAATAGAGTGCGATTGCTGCGTGATTGCTCTCCCGCACATCGAGCAGCACCCGATCAGAGCCTGCCGTACGAGCTCGGTTGATGACCGAGCCCAGCAGGCGCCGCCCGTGTCCTCGTCTCTGTACGTCAGGCGAGACGCACAGATTCAGCAGCTCGGTGTCATCAGGTCCCGCCCTGACAATACTGAACGCGACCGGTTTACCGCCGACGTCAACCAACTCACAGGCGTAGCCCGCACGTAGACACTCTCGCAACGTGGCCTCACTCCACGGCGTGACATGCGCACTGCGCTCAATGGCCACAACGACGTTCAGATCCGAG
>CALDHJ010000237.1 GCA_937941555.1 uncultured Granulosicoccaceae bacterium
CCTATCGCCGCGCCGAGTTGCGGCGGTTTTGCGACCTGGCCATAGCGCATGTCCGGTACCCGGACATCTCGACTGTAGGTCTCTGCACCCGTCACGATGCGCTCGAGGTTCGCCCCGGGCGCAGGCTTGCCGACGACAGACAGCTCGGCCGCCGGCCGCGCGCTGAGCAACTCCAGCGGGCCATCGATCGGTTCGGCCAGGACCGTCGCTTCCTTGGCGTCAACCAGTTGCGCGAAAGCGAGGCGCTCGCCCGAGGGTGACACCCACTCACCCTCCTCGAGCGACCAATCGGCCGGGGCGCCGCCGGCGCGTGCAACCGCGCGCGACCTCAGAACCTCGCGCAAACGGGCCGCTGCACGGGCAGTCACCGTGCGGTAGTTCTCCATGCTCTGGCTGCCAACCGTCATCTGACACGGCGCCTGAATGGCTGTGGATTGGTGGTGGCAGTCTATCTCTGCAACCCCGACACCCAGCTCTTCCGCGACAATGTGTGCAAGCCCGGTGCTGATGCCCTGCCCGAGTTCGGCGCGCGGTACCCAGAAGCGGATTCGGCCATCCGGCTGCAGCTGCACCCAGGTGACACTGTCGGCGTCGTCGGAGGTGCCGAATGTGGGCAACGGGGGAATCAGACTGCAGCCGGTGGTTGCCAACACCGTGACACCGCCGGCCAACCAGCCGGTGCGGGCGAGAAAGGCGCGTCGTGACAAGGCCATGTCAGTTCGCCTCCCGAGACAGTTCGGCGGCGCGGGCAATGCCGCGGCGGATGCGCTCGTAGGTGCCGCAACGGCAAAGGTTTCCGGCCATCGCGCGCTTTACGGTCGCGTCGTCGGGATCGCTCCGCTCGGCCAGCAGCGCCGCGGCGGACATGATCTGCCCGGCTTGGCAATAGCCGCACTGCGGCACCGATTCGTCGAGCCAGGCCCGCTGGACCGGGTGCAGACCCTGGCCACCGGCCAAGCCTTCGATCGTCGTGATCGACTTGCCAACTGCCGCCGACACCGGCAACACACAGGAGAATGTCGCCACGCCGTCGAGGTGGACGGTACACGCCCCGCACAGCCCCTTGCCACAGCCGAATTTCGTGCCCGTCAGGCCAAGCCCGTCACGCAGCACGGACACCAGCGGAGCGTCTTCCCAGCCGGCAGGTACGTCCAGGTCGGTTGCATTGATGCGCAGCTTCATAGTCTGTCCCCACTAGCTTATGGAATCAGTCTGGCACAGCCCATGTGAAGACAGCGTCAACGCCGGACCAGCCGCACACCCGATGCACGTCCGGCCCGGCGGTTGGCGAAGTTACACGCTCAGATTGGTATCAAAAAACGCAAGCGTGCGTTCCCAGGCGAGATCGGCCGCGGCTTCATTGAAGCGCTTGGTGGAGTTGTTGTGAAATCCGTGCCCGGTGCCGGGATAGAGGTGCCGTTCGTACTCGACGCCGTTGGCCTTGAGGGCCGCTTCAAAATCCGGCCACTGCGCGTTGATGCGGTCATCGTTTTCAGCCGCTTGAATCATCAGCGGCGCCGTGATGTTGGCCACGCTATCGGCCGGCGGCGCACTGCCGTAGAAAGGGACGCCTGCGTGGAAATCCGACCCCATTTTGGTCGCGAGAAAATTCACCACGCCACCGCCAAAACAAAATCCTACCGCGCCCAACTTGCCGTTAGAGAGGCTGTGCGATTGCACGAATTTCGCGCCGTTGAGCATGTCGATCATGATTTTGGTGCGGTCGAGTCCCTTTTGCAGCGAGCGGCCGTCGTCGTCGTTGCCTGGGTAACCGCCAACTGGGTAGAGCGCATCGGGTGCGAGCGCGAGGAAACCCGCGACCGCGAGCCGGCGTGCGACATCTTCTATATAGGGGTTGAGACCACGGTTCTCGTGCACCACCAGCACCGCCGGGTGCGGACCTGCCATCTCGGGCACCGCGAGGTAGCCGCGCATCTCGCCACCGTTGCCGCCGGGCGAGTCGTATGTCACGTATTGCGCTTTCATGCGCTCATCGGTGAAGGAAATCGTCTGGGCCTCGGCGTAGCGCGGGAACAGCGCTTGCGCCATGGTCAACCCCGATACGCCCGCCACCGTGATGGCGCCTGCGCGCTTGAGGAACTCCCGTCGGCTGATGAATCCGTGGCAGTACTGGTCGTAGAGGTCGTACACACGCTGGTCGATCTCGAGGTCTTCGATATCCACGTCGTGTTTGGGCGAATGATCCAGAACGGCTGTCATGGTGGCTCTCCGTAGTCACAAAAAAAGGGATACGCCGCAGGCGCGAACGCCCACGCACAGTGACTGCGACCGCCGCGATGAGGCAAGGTTGCATCGACTGAACCGCGTGCCGGCCGATCTGGATTTCACGCCCCGAATCGCCTAGCGTGTGTCTGTCCCTCAGAGCAACTGGGCAAGCCCATGGCGAAGACCACTTTCGACGATGTGCGCGACGCGCTCGCCGACGCCCCCGAGGCAACGGTCGCCTTTACCCTGCCGACCGGACCGATACCCAGCGGGTTCCACCTCACGGAGTTCAAGCGCGTACAAGCGGACAGCGTCGATTGCGGCGGAGCGCGACACCAGTGGCACGAAGCGGTGATCGAGTTGCTCGGTGACCGCCACGGCGCGCCGATCAGCGCCAGCAAACTGCTCGACATCGCAACCCGCATCGAGTCGCATCTGCCCGGTTTCGCGGCCTTGCCGCTCTACCTCGAATACGCGCCACTCGAGGGCACGGTGCAGCGCCTTGCCGTAAGTGGTCTGCTGCGGCAACAGAACCGGTGGATCTTCACGCTCGCGGAGACAAAGGGTGAATGCAAGGCCAACACTCGGGCGTTGGAGACGGGCACAACAACGTGTTGCGGGACACCGCAAGACGCTAGGGGCGGCTGTTGCGGTTCGCCACCGTCGCAAGCCTGTTGTTGAAGCGGCTCGACCGCCAGACCAACAGTGCCCACATGACTCCGCCGGTTGCGACCGCAAGCGGCCAGGGCCAGTCGGCGGATTCGTAGGCGCGCGCATGGCACTCCGGGTAGGTCGACAAACTGAAAACACCGGCCGATAGCCAGGCGCCAATGCCCCACCAGATCGCCGCCACCCACGCCTTTGCACGCGGCGCCATGGCGTGCGCCCAACCGACCACTGTCACCGCCGTGATCACGGCGACACCCGGCTCGGGCCAACACAGGGTTCGAGAGATGGCGATATCGAGGGCCAGCGGCACTGCCACCAACACGCAGGCGGTGCCGAGCGTGCACGGCCACCAGACCCGCACGCCACGCCAGTCAATCACCGGTCGCGCCAGAGAAAAACGCGCAGAGTTCGGCATCCGGAATCTGGTCGGCGGCAAAGGAGAAGGTGCCGTGATCGAGCATCTCGCGCGCGGCGCGGCGAACCAGCCCCAGCGACGCACGGGCAAGCGAGCCGCCGATGCTGATACGCGCGACACCCAGCGCCTTCAAGGAAGCCACGTTCAACGCCTCGCTGTTCAAGCCGATCAACACACTCACCGGCACATCCACCGCCGCCAACAGGCTCTTGAGCTCTGCAAGCTCGCGAATACCCGGCACGAACACGCAATCGGCACCCGCCTCGGCATAGGCGTTGACGCGCGCAATCGCCTGGCCAAGCCCATCGGGTTGTCCGGTCAGCACACATTCTGATCGCGCCGTCAGCACGAATCCAACCTGATCGGCCACAGCGGCCTTAGCTGCGCGCACACGGTCTGCGGCCAGGGCAAGTGCGTAGTGCGGGTTGTCCGCATCCCCGGTGTAGTCCTCGATGCTCGCTCCGGCGACGCCGGTTGCGGCGATTCGCAACAGGTTGTCGTATACCTGCGTCGGGTCGTGGGCGTAGCCGTTCTCCGAATCCATACTGACCGGCACCGACACCGCTTCAACGATGCGTTGTGTCGCCTCCAGTGCTTCCTCGAAGCCAAGTGCGCCCTCGTAGTCCGGCAGGGCCCGACTGTATGCAACCCCGGCACTTGTGGTGCCGATCGCGACGATGCCGGCCGCCTCGAGCACCGCGGCGCTGCCCGCGTCCCAGGCGTTCGCCATGACGAAGGTCGAGCGCGCATCGTGCATTGCGGCAAAGTCGGTGGTTGTCGGCATCGGGTTCATGTCTCCTGCTCCACCGCGCCCCGGCGCAGCACCATCGGCTGGTAGGTCACCCCCGAGCGGGTCTCCATCTCACCAACGCGTTCGAAACCGAAGCGCTCGTAGACCGGCACTGCCACGCGTGACGAGCGCACCGTCAGGTCGCCCGTCGCGCAGCCCTGCAACGCAAACTGCCACAGCGCGCGGCCGGTGCCCTGCCCTTGCTGATCGGGTGCCACAAAGAGGTGATAGAGGTGGCGCTGTTCAAACACGGCCACGGTGCCAAAAACCTGCCCGGCGCGGATCGCGACGCCGCAACGGTACGCGTCGGATTCAATGCGCTCAAGGCACCCGGCCGGACTCAGGCTCTCGGCCACCGCTGGCGGCACGGTCGCGGCCGGGTCGTCGAAGAACACCGGCGTCAACGCCAGTAT
This sequence comes from uncultured Granulosicoccaceae bacterium, assembly GCA_937941555.1. Classification (GTDB taxonomy): domain Bacteria; phylum Pseudomonadota; class Gammaproteobacteria; order CALCKW01; family CALCKW01; genus CALCKW01. Next base: position 4,514 of record CALDHJ010000237.1, read on the forward strand.
CAGTGCGCTGATGGCCGATTCATCACCCTGCGCCGCCAGGCGTACCTGCAAATCGCTCACGACTCCGCTTCGGCGCGCAGCGCCGGCAAACCGACGCCGGTGGTGTCGAAGCCGCCATCGACCGAGATGGTCTGCCCGGTCACGTAACTCGCCTTGTCCGAACACAGGAAGGCAATCATGTTCGCGATCTCGTCTTCGCTGCCGTAGCGGTTGAGCGGGATGGCGTCGTGATAGGCGGCGATGATTTCCGGCGAGTGCACCGCCATGGCGAGCTTGGTGCGCACCGGGCCTGGGCACACGCAATTGGCGCGTACACCGAATTCGCCAAGCTCCGCCGCCTGCTGTTTGGTCAGTTGGATCACGCCGGCTTTGGACGTACCGTAGGCGACGCGCAAGGTGCTCGCGCGCAAGCCCGAGATGGACGCAATGTTCACGATCGCGCCCCGCCGGCGTTTGAGCGCGGGGATGGCCGCTTGCGAACACAGAAACACCCCGTCGAGGTTGGTCGCCATGACCCGCCGCCAGCGCGCAAAGTCGGTCTCTTCCAGCGGCCCGAAGTCGGCGACACCGGCGTTGTTCACCAAGGCGTCAAGGGAGCCCCCATCCCCTGCGACCTCGTCGACCATCGAGGCCACCTGGTCGGGTTCCGAGACATCGCACACCACACCGAACGCGTTGTTCAGCGATGCCGTCTCGGCCTGCAGGGTCTCGGCGTCACGATCGACCATGGCGACCTGCCAGCCCTCGGCGAGCAGCTGCTTGGTGGTGGCGAGGCCGATGCCGCGCGCGGCCCCGGTGACAATTGCGGTGCGATCCGACATGGCGGTATCCAGGCGACTGGCTGTGTGGTTTGAGCTGTCTACGGTACCGGCTGCACCCTCAGACTCCAAACCGGTCGAGCGCGCTGTAGGCGGCAAAGACGGCGGGCAGCACAGCGCGACGATACCGCCCGAGCTCGAACTGCGCAGGCGTACGCTGCATGAACTGCGGGTGCGGTTCACGGCGACGGCCCAACGCGCTGTCGGCAATCAACTCACCGCAATAGGGCGCCATGGCGACCCCACTGCCGTGGTACGCACCGGTCATCCACGCCCGTACGTGACCGGGAACCGGTCCGGCGAAAGGCAACAGCTCGCGACTCATGGCAATCAGTCCCGACCAGAAATATGGCGTCTCAACCCCACGCCAGGCCGGGAACATACGCTCGAAATCGGCACGCGCCCGCGCCCGGGTGGTCGCGAGACTCTCGGCACTCGCCCGCACCGTGCCACGCAGACCGAGTAACAATCGACGATCGGGCATCAGGCGGAAATAGTGCAACAGCCGCCGGGTATCGACGACCATCTGATCACTGTGCCAGCCTTGCGCTTCAATTTCAGAATCTGTCAGTGGCCGCGACACGAGTATGTTGGATTGCACAGGCAACACACGGTGCCGGTGGCCCGGCAAATCGTCGCTCACGTAGCCGTTGGTTGCGATCAACAGCGTTGACGCCTGACACGACCCGAGCCGCGTGTGCAGGGTGTATGCACCGGCAATCCGTTCAACACCCGAGTTCGCAAACACACGCACCCCGGCTTCGCACGCGGCGCGCAGCAGGCCGCGGTGCATTTTCAGCGGATTCAAGGCGCAGCCGAGCGGCAACTGCACGGCCGCACAGAAGTCCGGGCTGTTCAGTCCGTCCGCGCGCATGTCCGCTGCATCGAGAAAGCGGTAATCGAGACCGTAACGTTGCGCATAGCGCTCACCGTAGGCGTGCAGCCCGGATACCGCTCGCGGGTGATGGGCCGCCAGGGTATAGCCCTCGCTGTGCACGTCGGCGTCGATGCCGTATCGGGCCCGGCGCTCTGCCACCGCCTCAATAGCGCGACGTTCGGCTGCGTAAAACGCGGCAGCGTCATCACGCCCGTGGCGTTTTTCGATGGTCAGGTCGTCAATCTTGGCGCTGCCAATCGACACCAAACCGCCGTTGCGGCCCGAGGCCCCCCACCCGGGATCACGTGCGTCGAGCAACACTACATCCGCTCCCGCCTCGGCCAGTCGAAGCGCCGCCGCAACGCCCGCGAAGCCACCACCGACCACCGCAAACTCTGCGCGGATGTCACCTTCGAGCACCGGCAGCACGTCGGGCGCAGGCACGGTGCTCGCCCAGAAGCCGTCGCGCACGGGCGCATCGGAATAGGCGAACTCCTCGTAGGGACGCTGGGGTGCGTACACGGTAGTGACAGGTCTCGCAGGGATTCAGGTCTCGAAGGATACGTTGCCGCACCCTTAATCGAAACGCTGACTGCAAAACGGGGTCAAATGGTATGAGTGCAGTTGGCCGAACGGCCGAGATGAAAGCGGATGTATCGGAGACCAAAGAGAAGAATGCACCGCGGAGGCGGCAGGGCAGCGAAGGTTCGGGCGGGCCCGCGAGTTGGGCCCACCCCGGCGTGCAACAGCGCGATCAGGCGCCCATCAGGCCGCGTGCACCTGCAAGCCAGCGCACAATTTCGAGTGCATCGAAGGCGAGCGATATGCAGTTCACCAGCACCAGCAGGACCAGCCAGCTGCGCAGCAAACCGGTGTCAGAGTCGCGCCGCCGCATACCGCCGAGCCAGATGATCATCGGTATCCACAGCAAGTGGACAAACGACATTGCGCGGGTGAAGCCACCGTACTTCATCATCAACCAGGCGTTCACGCCGATGACGATCAACCACACCACAAACACAAGCCTGCCGGCTGCGTGGCGCAGAAAAAAGAGGGAAAGCGTGTTCATTACCGCCAAGACCACTATCCAGATCTGCACCCACTGGGGTAGTGCTTGCATTGACTGCATCAAGGCATCCATATTCACGTCATCGTGCTCCAAAGCCACTGAATCCAAGGCGAAACCATACCGCACATTGCGTTCAATGCGGATACCGCGAATGCCGCACAGACCGCAAAGCCCGGATTTATCCGTTGCATCCTGAGACACAGTTCCGCTTTGGCCACGTCGCGCCATTTTTCCGGCTGTGGCAACCTGTTGCGACACACGGCCGGAAGAACCCCGATACAGACCGGCACAGCCTTGCCATATCCACCTGACGACCGGAACCGACATGCCCGACCTCGCTCAACTCGAGAACACGCTTCAACAGGCCACAGCCCGCGCCAATCGCGACGTCGCAACAACCCTGGCACTCGGTGATCGCAGCGACTTCGAGGCGGCCGAGCGCGGATTCTGTGCGCCGGTCCCGCCGACGGGCATTCCCGCCCCGAACGGGCGCATGGCCTGGAATATCCACTACTTCGATTTCCTCCAGGCTGACTGCCCCGACACCGTCAACCCCTCGCTCTGGCGCATGGCACAACTCAACACCGTTGCAGGTCTCTTCGAGGTGTGTGACGGCGTGTGGCAGGCGCGCGGATTCGACTACGCCAACCTGACCATCATCCGTGGCGACACCGGCTGGATTCTGGTCGACCCCCTGATGACGCGACAGACCGCAGCGGCCGCGCTCGCGGTGGTCAACGAGACGCTCGGCCACCGTCCGGTCAGCGCGATTCTCGTGACCCACACTCACCCCGATCACTTCGGCGGATTGAAAGGCGTTACCGGCGACGACCCGGCACAGTACCCGCCGATCTACGCACCCGCGAACTTCATGCGGTATGCAGCGTCCGAGGGCATCCTCGGTGGAAACCAGATGGCACGGCGTGCGATGTACCAGTTCGGTCTGGGCTTGCCGACCAGCGCCGAGGGGGTGGTTGACGGCGGTATCGGCAAGTCGCCAGCCAAGGGCGAGCGCACCTTCGTCGCACCAACGCATTTCATCGAACACACGGGTGAAGCGCGCAGCATCGACGGGGTCAACTTTGTCTTTCAGATGGCGAGCGGTACCGAGGCCCCGGCCGAATTCACGTTTCTATTGCCCGACAAACGTGTGCTGTGCATGGCGGAAGTCTGCACCCGCACCATGCACAACGCCCTGCCCCCGCGCGGCGCGCAAGTGCGCGATACCTTGCTGTGGGCACGAACCATTGACGAGGCCATCACCCTTTTCGGCGATCAGACCGACACCGTCATCAACTGCCACAACGCGCCGGTGTGGGGCCACGAGGCGTCAATGGCGTACCTCGTCGAGCAGCGTGATATCTACAAATACACGCACGACCAGACGCTACGACTCGCCAATCACGGCCACACGCCACACGAAATCGCAGCGCAACTCGACCCACCGGCTTTTCTGACACAGGCGTTTCACGCGCGTGGGTATTACGGCACGCTGCCCTTCAACGCACGCGCTGTTTACCAGCACTACTACGGCTTTTACGACGGCAACCCGGTCAACCTCAACCCACTGCCCCCGTCCGAACTCGGACAGCGGATGGTCGACGCTCTCGGTGGACCGGAGGACGTGCTCACCCTCGCGGCCACCGCGATCGAAAACGATGACCTGCAGTGGGCGGCGACGCTGCTCAGCCATCTGGTGTTTGCCGAGAGCACGGCGCCTAAGGCAAAACCCCTGCTCGCACTGGTCTTGCGACACCTTGGCTACCGCGAGGAATCGGGCATCATGCGCAATGTCTACCTCAGTGGCGCGCGGGAACTCGAACAGGGTGTCAACCCGGTGCCGATGGTGGGCGGGCGAAACCGTGATCTCGCCGCTGCACTCGGATTGCAAGATTGGCTCGACGCCTACGCCGTACGACTCAACCCGACCCGCGCGCTCGACGCCGAGCTGATCATCAACCTCAGTGTCGGATCGAAGCGGGCCTGCGTCAGCGTGTGTCGTCAGACCGAATTTTCACGGCTCGACCACCACAACCAACAAGCCAACGCCCACCTGCAAGCGACACAGTCGCAATTGGAAGCACTTGCTGATGGCAGCGCTGATCTCGACGACGTATTGCACGCCGGTGCGACGCTCAGTGGTGATCGCAAGGCTGTGGAGTTGTGGTTGAGCCTGCACGACCAATTCGACCTCTGGTTCAACCTCGTCACACCCTGAGCGCACACGCATCAAGGTGCGGCATCAGGCGACCAGGCTCGTGTCGGCCACGTCCGCCACATCACCGATCGGGAAGATCAACTGGAACTCGGTGAAATTGTCGAGCTCGCTGTCGAGGCGAATCTCGCCACCGTGTTGCTCAGCGACGATGCGGTGCACGATCGACAAACCCTGACCCGTCCCCTTTCCGACTTCCTTGGTGGTGAAAAACGGATCGTACACCCGGTCAATCACATCCTGTGGGATGCCGCAGCCGTTGTCGCGGATACGCACGGTCACGCGATCTCCATTCGATGACGTCGTGATCCGGATGGTGCCAAGCGCCTCCAGACTGCCGTCGTTCTGACGTTTCTCGATGGCGTGCGCCGCGTTGACGATGATATTGAGCAACACCTGTTTGATTTCGATGGCGTGGGCCTTGATTTGCGGCAGCTCGACATCGAGGTCGGTCTCAATTCGTGCGACGTACTTCCACTCGTTCTTGGCAACGGTGACGGTCGCGTCGATTGCGCGGTTCACATCAACCAGTTGCTTGTCTTTCGCGCCCGGGTGCGAGAAGTCCTTCATCGACCGCACGATACTGGAGATCTGTTGAATACCGTCACGCGAACTCTCGATCGCCGACGGAATTTCCGCGACCAAAAAGTCCAGATCGATGTCCTGTTTGAGCGTCTTGATCTCGCCCAACGCGCGTTCGTCAACCGCGTCCTCAGGCAGGGCGTTGAGAAAAGTGACACATTTTTCGAGAAAGAGCCCCTGCTCCTGAGTCGCGTCGCGCAGGAATTCGAGGTTGTCGCCAACATACTGTGCCGGGGTGTTGATCTCGTGCGCAACGCCCGAGGCCAACTGGCCGATCGACTCCAGACGTTGAGCGGTTCGCAGCTCCTCGAACATCAGGTCCTTCTCCTCGGTGCTGCGCTGCAACCCTTCGAGCGCGGCGTTGAGTTCACCGGTGCGCTCCTGCACACGCATCTCGAGGTTCCCGATCAGCTCCCGCAACTGCGTAGCCATGCTGCCAAGCGTGCGGGACAGCATGCCCACTTCATCGGTCCCGGCTGGCGGCAGCGGGGTGTCCCATTGCCGCGCTCCGATGTTCTCGGCTGCGCGCGTGAGCTGCAACAAGGGCGCTGTCAATCGGTAGGTCAACAACAACGCCGAACACCCCACCACCAGCAAAAGTGCAACGGTCAATGGTAGGTACCAGCTGAGAAACAGAGACTGCACATTGGACATCAAGCGCGTTTTCAGCGTAGCAACCGCACCGAGCACGGTGTCCGAATCGACAACCGTGCCGAGACTCCAATCGGTCCCCGGTATTACGGAAAAGGCCAGAAATTTTTCCATACCACCATCGACCACACGCACCATACCCGTCTCGCCGTCGCGCATCGCACTCACGGCCGCACTGAACGCGCCAGTCACACCCGACAGCTCGACGCCGAACTCACCTGCCTCCTGGTCACGGCCCAACAGATCACGGTAGGCCTGGGGCGGAAAAGCAATGGCGCGACCGCTGCTGTTGACCATGAAGGCGTAACTCGCCTCACCAATCTCCATGTTCTCGATCTGCTGAGCCAGATCGGCGAGCCGGAAGTCGATGCCGAATATGCCAACGAATGCGTCGTCCGGCATGTAGATCGGCGCGATGGCAGACACCATCAGCCCCTGCCCGGCCGGATCGTCGTAGACCTCAGTCCAGCGCGTCTTGCGCTCGGGGTTGATGTTCGGTACCGCGTCCGCAAACAAGAAGTACTCGGTCACCTTGAAATCCGGCGGCAATCCCTC
>CALDHJ010000238.1 GCA_937941555.1 uncultured Granulosicoccaceae bacterium
ATATCGACGTTACTTTGCAAGCCTGGTGGCGAGACACGCTCCATCGCAGACTCCAGTGGCAACAGCGGCAGCACGCCAGTCTCGTCCATCCAGACGCGTTTGATGTCTTCGTGGCAGGCCTCCGACCAGCCGGCGAGCAGACTCGCTGGCGTCGCATGCACCTTGTCGAGGGAGATCTTGACGATGTCCTTGACGCCGTCAACGCGCAAACCGACAAGCCGATCATGGTATTCGGCGATCAGGAGTTTGGGCTCGAGATCGCTTTGGCTGGCACCGATGCCGTACAGCGCGCGCATGTCGACCACTGTGACGACCTTCTTGCGCAAATTGAAGATGCCCTCGATGTAGTCGGGTGAGCCGGAAATGGGGCTGACCGACTCAGGACAATCAATGATTTCCGAGATGTCAGCGACCGGCAGCACGAAATCGAAACCGAGGCTGACCAACAAGCAGGTGGCGGTCTGGCTCGATTGCGCCTCGACCCTGATCTGGTCCTGCGACACAGTGCTGGCCTCCGCCGGGGCGGTCACCTCGGGAATGGCGTACAGCTTTTCATGGTCGATCAGGCAGATGTCCGAGCCGTCATCCTCGACAATGCAACCCGCCAGCAACACCTTGGAGGCACCGCCAAACTGTAAGAGTGGCTGCAGTTCGTCTGCGCCATACTCGATAATGCCCTCGACGTCGTCGACCTTGAACCCAACCGGTTGATTCCCCACGCGCGCGATGATGATTCGCGTGCGTTCCGTGTTTTTGTCGTCGGGTTCACTGTCGAGCAAGCGGGCAAAATTCAGTATCGGCAGAACCGTACCACGCAATTCGATGCGACCCATACAGGTGTCAGACACGAGCCCGGTGGACCCAAGCTCCTGCATCGGAATGATCTCGTTGACGGCATCGATGCGGAATCCATAGCGGTTGCCACCCGAACCGAAGGTGATGCAGCGACGCCGCACCGCCGAGCGCTGGCCACCGGATTCGTCAGCCGGCGTCTCACCCGACAACGGCACACCGGGCAGATTCAATAACACCAGGGGCTCGAGCACCTGCACCAGACGTGAACCCTCATCGAGGGAAATCACACCCTGCACCGGTCCACGCGAATCGACATCGCCGTCTGGGTAGGCAAAGAGTTCGATATTGTCACGTCCGATGCGCAACACCTCCGACGTGCGATCAAATAGCAAACCCATGCGGTTGCTGCCAACCCGAATGATCGCAATACAATCCCGCCGGGCATCGTCTGTTTCAGGCGAATCGGGCTGCTTGAGCAGCACCCGCATGTTGATCACCGGCACGATCGATTCGCGCAGGGAAAAGACACCCATGAGGTAGTCGGGTGACAACGGCACCTTGTCCATCTCATCAGGCAGGTTCACGACTTCCTGCAACTCGTGGGCATTGATCGCGAGTTCAATGTCACCGAGCAGAAACGCGCCGTAAACCATTTCGTGTGTGCTGTGCTGCGTTGTCATCACGCTTTACTCCATGCCGACTTCCGGCTGTCTAGACCACCAGTTTCGGAATCAGGATAATCTCGTACTCGCCGGTCGCCCCGTCTATGAACAGTTGAGACGCGTTGCCTTGCGCATCCTGCAGGGTTTTGATGGCGACATCGTGTTTGGCAAGGTGCGTTTTGGCGGCTGCCAGATTCGACGGGCCGATTTCCTCGGCCTCGGCGGTTCCAGTGTCTTGCAACATGTTGCCGCCGCCCACGACAACCGCTTCGAGCGAGAACCGATCCCGGCGGGTCTCTGCCCCCAACGCTTCGATCATCATCGGCACTGCGTCGCTCACATACTTTGCGCTGGGCACTGTGCTGTTTTCAGGAGAGTCCCCAAGCAAACAGTGACTCAATGCGTATATTCCTTTCTTGCGCCAAAGAATGCCAACCCCGACACATGACCCCATTATCGCCTTGAGGGTGTCGCCACTGTCGGTCACCTGCATCTGACCCATCCGGGCCACCAACACCTTGGAACTGCTCATGATCAGGGCTTCCGGTAGACAAAGGGTTGCACGTAATCCAGACCAGAATCGAAAAAGCTGAGCGACTCTGATTCGCCAATCGCCAGTACGCCACCGGATCGCATTGAGGCAACGATGTTCCGCACGATTTTCATCTGATCGTCCTGACTGAAGTAGATCAGCACATTGCGCAACATGACCAGGTCGTGTGCGTCCTGTTGCGGCGCTTTTTCCATGAGATTGTGACGGGCGAACTGCACCGGCTTGCGAATCTCGGCTGCCACTTCAAAGGCACCATCCCGGGCCTCGAAACAGGAATCGAGCACATCAGGCCGAACAGCCTTCAACCGATTGATATTGCGACCCGAATAGACACCCTCTGCGGCCTTCTCAAGCACTTCGGTGCTGATGTCCGTTGCCAGAATGCGGGGACGCAGATTGCCCGGTAGCACCGGGAACACATGCTTGCTCAGCATCGACAGTGAGTAGGCTTCCTCACCGGTCGAACACGCCGCAGACCAGAATGACGGCATGCGAGCCGCCGGCCGATTTGCCAGCTCGGGAAAGAACGTCTCTTCGAGAAATGTCCAGAGTGGTTTGGTTCGGAAAAAGCAGGTCTCGTTGGTTGTGAATGCATTGACCAGATGTTGCGCTTCATCGGCGTTGCGGTCGACGAAGGCGATGTAATCGTCCGCACTGCTGATCTCCACAGCGCGCAAGCGGCGACGCAAACGCGTCTGAACAAATTGACAGGTCAGATCACCGAGATGAATGCCTGAGTGACGGTAGACCAGGTCGATGACGTCCGATTTGAGTTCCTGAGAGATATCGGAAACATCCCCATCATCCGACACAGAAAGTTGTTGCGCTAACACGGTGTGTTCCTTGATCAATTGGCGTAAATGGAAGAGCTGATTGAATGCTTCGACGAAACCACGGCCAATGGCGAGCGGCGCGGAACAAGACCACGCCGCCAACCGGGACTCCGTCAGACCGCGAACTTGTTCGCGCTGTCCATCAGGTGCTCGGCGCCTTTGGTCAGCTCAGAGGTCGCCTTGGCGATTCCCTCAGACGCGAGTGCCGATTTCTCGGTTGCCTCGGATATCTGTTGAATCGAGCCACTGACCTCGCGCGCTGCAACCAACTGTTCTTCAGCGGCACACGAGATTTCAGCGATCGCCCGGGTGGTATCGTGAACGCCCGAAACGATTTCATTGAACGACCGAACAGCCTCTTTCGATGTCTGGCTGCCCTGATTGACGTTCTTGACCGACTCGTTGATCAGTTGGGTGATTTCCTTGGTCGCCTGCGAAGAGCGCTCTGCCAGTTTGCGCACCTCATCTGCCACAACCGAGAACCCGAGCCCGTGTTCACCAGCGCGCGCCGCTTCGATCGCAGCGTTCAGAGCCAACAGGTTGGTCTGGCTGGCGATCTCACTGATCACCTTGACGATCTCGCTGATGTCCTCGGATGACTTGTTGATCAGCTCCATCGCTTCGATCGAGTCATTGATCGCCGTCGACCCCACCTCTGCCGCTTTCTGTGTGGACTGCGCGAGCTGATCTGCGTTCTTGCTGTTCGACGCGATCGAATCGATTGACGCGGTGAGCTCTTCAACAGCAGCGTTCATCTCTTCCGTGTTGGTGCCAAGTGTTTGCGCGGTATGCGCCACATTGTCGGAGCGCTCCGAGATGTTTGACGACGCCTCGGTGAACTCCTGGGCAAGACGACGCACGTCCGCTTCGACTTCCACCTGCGTGCTGACGTTGGACGCAAACTTCACAACCTTCGTCAGACGCCCCTCGGAATCGAAGATCGGGTTGTACGATGCTTCGATCCAGATCTCACTGCCGTCTTTCGCAATGCGCTTGTAGCGACCGGAATCAAACTCGCCGCTGCGCAGCTGCGCCCAGAACTGCTGGTAAGCGGGTGATGAGGCGTAGACCGGGTCGCAAAACATGCTGTGGTGTTTGCCAACGATATCTTGCAGGCGATATTTCATCTCACCCAGGAACAGGTCGTTGGCGGTGAGCACGTTGCCGTCCACGTCAAATTCGATGATGGCGCGACTGCGGTTGAGCGCCTCGAGTTTGCCAAGGCTGTCAGCCGCCTGCCGCTTCGACTCGGTGATATCAGTGGCAAACTTGACGTACTTGAACACGTTGCCCTGTTTGTCGAATATTGGATTGTACGAAGCCTGAATCCAGATCTCGTCGCCCGTTTTGGTCAAGCGCTTGCACTCGAGCACGTGGTGCTTGCCCTCGGCCAGGGTGTCCCAGAAATGGGAGTATTCAGCGCTGGCGGCGTACGCCTTGTCACAGAAGAGTCGGTGGTGTTTGCCGACAATTTCATCGAGGCGATACCCCAGGGCATCGAGAAAATTCTGATTGGCATCAAGCACACAACCGCTGGTGTCGAACTCGATGACAGCTTGAGCACGACCAATCGCGGCAACCTTGCCTTCGAAGTCGGCGTTGCGCTCGGTCTCGGCGGTCACATTGGTCGCGAACTTCACGACCTTGACAACGTTGCCTTCCGGCCCGAACACCGGGTTGTAGGAGGCATTGATCCAGACATCCTGGCCACGGCTATCCAAACGCCGGAACACACCAGCGGTGTGCTCACCGGTACGCAGCTTGTCCCACAGCGCGCGGTAATCCGCACTGGCGGCGTATTCCGGATCGCAGAACATCCGGTGGTGTTTGCCCTGGATGTCCTCGAGCGTGTAGCCCACAGTGGCAAGAAAATTTTCGTTGGCATCGAGTACGTGACCATCGAGGTCAAATTCAATACGTGCCTGCGCAGTGTCGATTGCAGCGAGCTTGCTGCGGTTCTCAGAGGCACGGGTTTGCGGGCCCGTGACATCGGTCGCAAATTTCACCACACCGACCAACTCACCGTTGCCATCGAGCACGGGGTTGTAGGACGCGTTGATCCAGATGTCGTCACCGGTCTTGGTGATGCGCTTGAACACATCCGCCTTGCGTTCGCCCGATCCAAGCGATTTCCAGAAGGCGTCGTATTCGGCAGAGGCCGCGTATTCAGGCTCACAAAACATGCGGTGGTGTTGGCCGACAATTTCGTCGAGCTCATAGCCGGTCGCTGCGAGGAAGTTCGCGTTCGCTGATCGGATGTTGCCCAGCATATCGAATTCGATGACGGCCTGAGCGCCATTGATTGCCTCGACCTTGCTTTTGAACATCGCATCCTGGGCCACTTGCGCAGTCACGTCAGTCGCGAATTTCACCACACCAGTCAACTCACCAGCTGCGTTGTGAACCGGGTTGTAGGACGCGTTGATCCAGAGCTCGTCACCGCTCTTGGTAACGCGCTTGAACACATCCGCCTTGCGTTCGCCCGACGCGAGTGATTTCCAGAAGGCCTCGTACTCAGCGGAGCCGGCGTAGTCGGGTTCGCAGAAAATGCGATGGTGCTGGCCGACAATTTCGTCGAGCTCATAGCCGGTCGCCGCCAGAAAATTCGCGTTCGCAGACTGAATGTTCCCCAGCGTATCGAACTCGATCACCGCCTGGGCACCATTGATTGCCTCGACCTTGCTCTTGAAGAGCGCGTCCTGCGCAACCTGTGCGGTCACATCAGTCGCAAATTTCACCACCCCGACCAGCTCGCCTGCGGCGTTGTGGATCGGGTTGTAGGACGCGTTAATCCAGATTTCTCCGCCGTCCTTGGTGAGGCGACGGAACACATCCGCCTTGCGCTCACCCTTCGCGAGCGCCGCCCAGAACGCACTGTATTCTGGTGACGCTGCATAGTCCGAATCACAGAACATTCGATGGTGCTCACCGACGATTTCGTCAAGCTCGTACCCCAGCGCGAGCAGGAAATTCTCGTTGGCAGACACGACGTGGCCACTGAGATCGAATTGGATCGTCGCCTGCGCCGCGTTCAGAGCGTCAAGCACACTTTGGGTTGTGGACGCGTCGTCTGCGCACGCTGTCTTCTGTGATTCTGCAGCCATTCCTGGATCCTCTTTCTATGGCGACAATGCCTTGTCGTCTTGTTGTACTGTGCGGTGGGCGATCCCGGCTCCGACCAGGGACACGCCATCCTGCGTGTGGCCACGTCCGCATCTCGTCTGAGGCGCTTCAGTTGTGGCGTCAGTGCACCTATCGACATCGACTTGAATTAATAAAGGGAAAATTTGCCGCTTTGTCATGGAAGGCGGCAAGTCTTGCCGCCTCCATCGGGCACTCAAATGCAGAGCAGCCCGTCGCGTGTTCCGCAACCCACCAGTAAAACGCAACTCCGGAACAGCGCGTGGATTTCGGCGCTAATCTCAGCGCAACTGGAACGGCACCCGTCCGATGTGGCGGTGTTCGCGCGGCGACAGGCCGAACTGTTTCCGGTAAGCGCGTGCGAAGGCATCGCTGCGGGCAAACCCACACTCGGTCCCGATGTCGGCAACGCTGCGCGCCGTCTGGGTGAGCAGTGCCCGCGCACGCTCCAGGCGAAGCCCGAGGTAAAAGCGCACCGGTGTCAGGCCGGTGTGCCGGTGGAAGAGCCGTTCGAGCTGGCGCTGTGAGCAGCCGACATAGCGCGCCACATCCGCCATCGCGAGCGGCTCTTCGATGTTGCGCGTCATCAGCAACGCCGCGTCGCGCAGCGTTGGCGGCAAACTGCCATCGACAAGGGCAATCGGTTCGCCCTGTTGTGCCGTTTGGCCCGGTCGTGCAACCGGGTGGAACACATACCGGCTCACAGCCTCCGCCAACTCACTGCCCCAATCGCGGCGCACGGTGTCGATCGCGAGGTCGGCCGCCGCCATGCCGCCACAACAACACACGCGCAACCCGTCTCGGGTGTAGAGCTGATCGCGCAGCTCGACCGATGGAAAGAGTTCGCGGAACGCGTCCCCGTGCTCCGGGTGGACACAAGCCTGTTGACCGTCGAGCAGGCCGGCAAAGGCCAAAACGAAGGCGCCGGTATCCAGCGCCACCAGCGTTGCACCGTCTCGCGCTACCCGACGCAAACGCTGTTGGAACACCCGTTGTTGAAAGCGCTCCGGTGCCCAGCTCGCGTTGACCACCAGCCAATCGCCGTGATCGGTGGCGTCAAAGGCCCCATCCACATTCACCGTCAAGCCGTTGCTCGCGGTCACGGCCTCGCCGTCGAGGCTCAGGAAGCGCCACTGGTACCGCATCGAGCCGTCAAGGTAGTTTGCCGCGCGCAGCGGATCGATCAGCGCGTGGCACGCGGCACTGTTGAAGGCGGGCAGCAACAGCACATCCAGGGTCAGAAGGGTCGAAGAGAGGGATTGACGGGCGCGCATTGTCGAAATATATCAACTCAGCGGCGATTTATGCCATGTTGTGGGACGATACCGGCGATAGGGTTGCACCCATCAACTGCCCCGAGGGCCTGCGCATGCCAACCACCCTGTCCCCTGAACTGGTCGAATCGGTTCAGATGGGCTTTGACGAGACGCCACGTCGCGCCTGGTCGATCAACACGCGTTGCTACACCGATCCCCGGTTTCTCGACTTCGAACGGGAACAGGTGTTCCACCGCAGCTGGCAGTTTCTGTGTCACAGCGAAAAACTGCGGGAACCCGGCAGCTACATGGCGACCGTTGTACAGGGTCAGCCGATCGTCGCCGTGCGCAGCACCGGTGGCACCCTGCGCGCCTTCTACAACGTCTGCAAACACCGCGGCCACGAACTGCTCAAGGGCGAAGGCAAGAGCAAGTTGATCGTGTGTCCCTACCACGCCTGGAGTTACACCACCGACGGCGACCTCAAGGCCGCGCGGCGATCAGAACACCTCGAGGGCTTCGATCACGCGGACTTCTGCCTGACACAAGTCCGGGTTGAAGTATTCTGTCACCTGGTGTTCATCAACCTTGACCCCGAGGCCACCCCACTCGCAGAACAATCCGGCGAGCTGGCCACGGAAATCCAATCCTATGCGCCGGATCTCGGCAGCCTCACGCACGCGCACCGCTTGACCTACCGCATCAAGGCCAATTGGAAAGCCGTGGTCGACAACTTCCTTGAGTGCTACCACTGCCCCGTGGCTCACAAGGATTTCTGCACCCTGGTGGACATGTCCACCTACAACGTCACCACCCACGGTATCTACTCGAGCCACATGGCCGAGGCCGGCAAGTCCGACAACGCCGCCTATTCCGTCGAAGGCGCGAGTGTGCAGGACCACGCCGTGTGGTACCTCTGGCCGAATACCGCCTTGATGCGCTACCCGGGGCGCGGCAACTTCATGGTCTGGCGCTTTCACCCGGACGGACCGGACCATTGCTTTGAAGAATTCGATTTCTACTTCGAAACCGCCGAACCGAATGACGATGAAATCGAGGCCATACGCTTCATCGACGACGTGCTCCAGCCCGAAGATATTGGTCTGGTCGAGAGCGTGCAGCGCGGTATGCAAACCCCGGCCTTCAACCAGGGGCGCTACCTCGTCGACCCCGAACTCTCGGGCTTGAGCGAACACGCTGTCCACCATTTCCACAGCCTACTGCTGACCGCCTACCGAGGGGAGACACCCGGTGCCAACTGACCCGAGCGCCGTACCGGCGAACTACCTGCAAGACAAGGTCGCCGTCGTGACCGGCGGCCGAGGCGGCATCGGCCGCGCCATCTGCGAGCGCTTCGTGCGAGAGGGCGCCACCGTCTACGCCTGCGACATCGCCGGCTCGCGCTCCCATGGATTCGGCACCGACATCGACCTCGACGTCACGTCCGAAGACAGCGTCGACGCCCTCTTCCAACTGATCGAGCGCAGCCACGGCCAACTCGACATCCTCGTCAACGCTGCCGGCGTCGAGATCGAGAAAACCATCGAGGACACCAGCCTCACTGAATGGAACCACGTCATGGCGGTCAACGTCACCGGCATGTTCCTCACCAGCCGCCGGGCGGTGGCCCTCATGCGCAAGGCCGGCGCCGGGAGCATCATCAACTTCGGCTCCTACGAC
>CALDHJ010000239.1 GCA_937941555.1 uncultured Granulosicoccaceae bacterium
AACGGTGATCAACGGGCGCGACGCGCGTTCCTTGCGACTGCTGGCGCTGCGACAGCTGCTGCTGCGGCAGCCGGCTTGGCGTTGCCGGTCGTCGCAGGCGATGTCGCCGCCACGCGTTCGATGCGCGGCGGCTCGAACAACTACCGACCCGGCGCACCCGTCGTCGAGCGCATCGGTGGCGGCGGTTTCTGGATGACCGGAACGGTTCGGCGGGCCGGTGATGGCGCGCCACTCGCGGACCAGCGGATCCAGATCTGGGCCCACACCACCGAGGGCCACGAGCGCGATCCTCACAGCCACGGCGCGACGCTGACCGACGAGAACGGCGAGTTCCGTCTCGAGATGCCTCAAATTGTGCCGGCGTTTGGCCAGGCGCACGGCCACCTCGCCTACGACAGCGGTGATTTCAAAACGGTGTTTCTGCGTCCGGTGATGGCGAGTGCCAACGACAACACGCTCGCCGCGCACTTCGTGTTGCAGCCCGCCTGATTGGCCAAGGTCGGGCGCGTTCGGTGAGGCGGGCTACGTGGGTCTGGGTGGTGTTGGCGGTCGCGATCCTGGTGCCGCTGGCGCTGGCCGCAACGAGCCCGTTGCTGGCCTGGCGCGAGCCGGTCTACATCGCGGCGGGCCTGGCCGGTGTCGTCGGTCTTGCCCTGTTGCTGTGTCAGCCTTTGCTTGCAGCAGGCGTGTTGCCCGGGTTGACGCCCCGCCGCAGTCGGCAGTGGCACCGGGCTGTCGGGGCGCTCCTGGTGTTGGTGGTCGCGGTGCACCTGATCGGCCTCTGGATCACCAGCCCACCCGATGTGATCGACGCCTTGCTGCTGGTCTCACCGACACCGTTCTCGCTCTGGGGCGTCATCGCCTTGTGGGCGTTGCTGGCTTCGGCGGTCTGTGTGGCTTTGCGCCACCGCGTGCGCACGCGAGTCTGGCGTCTGGTGCACAAGGGGCTCGGTGCAGTCGTGGTGGCGGGCACCGTCGTTCACGCGGTGTTGATCGAGGGCACCATGGAGATGGTGTCCAAAATGGTGTTGTGTGCGCTCGTGGTGGTCGTGAGCGCGGCTGTCTTGAGCGGTGTGGTACGGCGGCGCTGAGACGCGATCCGCAGCGCGTGGTATACCTGCGTCCTGAATCGAATCTCGGAGTCCGCTGTGAGCGAGTCGGCGATAACCGGGCGCTGCCTGTGTGGCGTGGTCACCTACCGGGTTGACGCGCCGTTGGGGGCGGCGGACCACTGCCACTGTTCGATGTGCCGACGCCAGCACGGCGCTGCCTTCGCGACCTACGCCGATTGCGCGCCGTCAGACTTTGCCTGGACGTCAGGCGAGGAGGCGGTTCAGGTGTATGAGGTGACCGGCGGCGGAGGCTGGGCTTTTTGCCGAAACTGCGGTTCGACGCTGGCGGGCACCGACGGCGGGCGGATCACGTCGGTCACCCTGGGCACCGTCGAGGGTGATCCTCACGTGCGCGCCGCAAGCCATATCTTCGTCGACTCGAAAGCACCGTGGTTCGAGATCGATGACACGCTGCCTCAACACGCGGCGCGCGAGCCCGCGTCGGATGGCGATGAAAACTGAGGGTCAGGGGCCTGTTGCGCCCTCTGTTGATACGCCACTTGGAGCCGGCTTGCGTTTTCTGACCGAGTTGATTGCGTGGCTGTCTGCGGCGATAGCCGCACCGGGTTGGTGGGCGCTGCCGACCCTGGTGGTGTTGGTTGGCGTGCCGGCGGTGTGTTCGACGCCCGGAGACAAGCGCTGGATCGGGGTGAGAACGCCCGGGCCGGTGCGGTTGGTGATCGAGGCCGCGTTGGTCGGGGTCGCGCTGATTGTGCCGTGGTTGGTGTTCTCGACCGGCGTGTGCGTTGTCACCACCGCGCTGGTGATCGGTGCGGTGGTAGCGGGTTGGCCACGCGCCATGTGGTTGTGGCGTGCAGGGCGTGTCGCGTGAAACAGCCGATTGTCGGTTACCACCGGGACGCCGAGAACCACTGGGTCGCGGAGCTCGCCTGCGGGCACAACCAGCACGTGCGCCATGACCCGCCCTTTGTCTCGCGGCCCTGGGTCACCACGTCCGAGGGCCGGCAGTCGATGCGCGGGCACACACTCGAATGTGTGAAGTGTGACCGCGGCTGCGAATCGGATCGCTAGGAGATCCCTGGCGGATCGGAGGTGTCCTAGTCCCGCAACGCCAACATGTCACTCACGGCGACCGCCCCCATGCCGCCGTCGATCACGATGTCCTGACCCTTTATCCAGCGGCTCTCGGGTGAGGCCAGAAACACGATGACGTCGGCGACCTCGTCGGGTTCGCCCGGACGGCCGACGCGGGCGATGTTCTTGGCGACGCGTTCGCCAAAGGCGGTCACGAAATCCTGCAGTATGCCGGTGCTGACCGCGGCCGGGCTGACGCTGTTGACGCGCAGATCGCGCGCGATCAGGGGCTCGGTCATGGCCTGGGTGAGCACGATGACGGCTTCCTTCGAGAGGTTGTAGGCGCGCGTCCCGTCGATGCCGTGTTCGGCAATGAAGGCGTCGACACCGCTTGCGTCGAGCGCCATGAGCGCTTTGACCTGCTCGAGGTTGTCACGCCACATCGCACCGGCGCGCGACGCTGTGTTGACGATTGCTGCGCCCGCGCTGAGCTTGTCGAGCATGCCGTCGCAGAATTGCCGCAGGCCGATGAAGTTGACCTTGAGGATCGTCGATTCGAGGCCGGGTCTCGGGGGCAGACCTGCGTTGTTGATCAGGGCGTCGAAGGGGCCGTCAGCGGCCGCGATGGCGGCGCTGACGGACGCGGCGTCGCTGAAGTCGGTCTCGATCCAGCGGTCGACGTTGGCGGGTGGCTCGGCGATGTCGAATGCCGTGACGGTGTGGCCGGCCGCCTTCAGGCGGGCTGCGACGTCCGCGCCGATTCCGGTGGCGGCGCCGGTGAGGGCGATGTGCATGGGTGTTCCTCTGTGTGTCGGGTGTGGCTGGTCAGATGGCCGGCCACGCCGTGTATCTGAACCCGGGCTAGAGCAGGAAGCCTGCAGGGCCGGAAATGGAGTGGGGCTCGGCGAAGGCAAGCACGCCATCGTAGCCGAGGTTGCGGCCCACGCCCGAGTGTTTGAAGCCACCAAAGGGCCCGCGCCCGTCCTGGGCCATCGGGCCGTGGCCATTGAGGTAGGTATAGCCCGCTTCAAGCTGGCGTGCGATGCGCATCGCGCGCTCGGCGTCGCTCGACCAGACCGACGAACACAAGCCGTAGTCGCTGTCGTTGGCGCGCGCGATGACGTCGTCGTCGTCGCGGAAGGCCATGATCGGCAGGGCGGGTCCAAACTGCTCGTCTTTCACGATCGAGAGCGCGGGGTCGGCGTTGTAGATCAGGGTGGGGCGTTGGAAATAGCCACCGCCTGAATAGAGCGCTTCGTCCGGCACCTGGCCGCATTCGCGGACATCTGCGCCCGCGGCGCGCGCCTCGGCGATCATGTCGGTGACGACTTGCAATTGCTTTGCGTTGTTCACCGGGCCCATGGTGGTCTCGGGCAGCAGGCCGTCGCCGACCACCGCGCGTTCGCAGGCGGCGGTAAACCCGTCAACCACTTCATCGTAGCGGCTCTCGTGCACGTAGAGCCGCTTGATCGCCATGCAGATCTGGCCGGATGAGCCGAAGGTGCCCCAGTAGAGGCGATTGAAGGCGTCGTCGTCGAGCTCGGCATCCTCGAGGATGATCGCGGGATCGTTGCCGCCGAGCTCGAGCGTCACGGGGGTGAGGTTGTCGGCGGCCGACTTCATTACCAGCTTGCCCACATTGACCGAACCCGTGAAATTCACCCGTCGCACCAACGGGTGACTGGTCAGGGGGTCGCCGATCGCGGCGCCGTCGCCGGTGAGGATGTTGACCACGCCGGGTGGGAAGAGGGCGGCGATCTTGTGCAGGGTCAGGGTGGGCGCGAGCGCCGAGTGCTCGGAGACCTTGACCACCACGGTGTTGCCGGTCACCAGCGCCTGCGGCAACTTGGCCCCGAGGATCGAGAGCGGCCAGTTCCAGGGCACGATCAGCGCCGCAACGCCCGCGGCTTGGCGGGTGATCACGGTGTCGAATGGCGGGCCCTGGATGGTCTCGTCCACGCCGATGCGGTCGCCGTAGTCGGCCACTTGCCGAAAGCGGTCACCGAGGCGGGTCATTTCCAGCGTCGTCTCGCGCGCGATCTTGCCGTGTTCGCGGGTGAACAACCGCGAGCGGTAGTCGATGTCGTCGCTGTCGGCGGCCAGCGCGTCGGCCACCCGGCGCAGGTGGTCCGCGCGTTCGGCATGCGATTGCCTGGCCCAGGCTGGAAAGGCCGCGTGGGCCGCACGTACGGCGTCGTCGACATCCCGGGCGGTGGCCTCGGCAGCCTTGCCGACGAGCTCGGTGGGCCGCGCGGGGTTGTGGATCTCGTAGAGGCCTCCCTGTGCCGCCGGGCGGCTGTCGCCGTTGATGTAGAGTTCGGTGGTGATGACGCTGTCAGCGTGGCCCATCTGGGATACCTTTGGTTCGGATGCTTGGGGTGGTCGGTCGCGCTGGCGTGACGGGCTCACCGCAACAGCCTGTTGTAACAACAGGCACGGCTGGAATCCACCCACCCCCATTCATGCAGGTTATGAGCAAAATCGATTTTCATCAGCTCGACGGGCAGATTCTGCGAACCTTTCTCGTGATTCTCGATGAATCTTCGGTGTCGCGGGCGGCGAGCCGACTCGGGGTGACCCAGTCAGCGGTCAGCCACACCCTGGCGAAGTTGCGCGAGATTCTGGGAGACCCACTTTTTGTGCGCTCGGGGCAGGGGCTGACCCCGACCGCCACGGCGCTTGCGTTGAAAGACCCGGCGCGTGAGGTGCTCGACGGCATGAAGCGGCTGACCGACCGCCGCGACTTCGACCCGCTGCGCGAGCCGATGCATTTCGTGGTGGCGGCGAACGACATGCAGCGCGATCTCGTTTTTCCGGCGCTCGCGTTGGACGCACACGAGGCCGGGGTTGCAGTATCGTTCGAATTCAAACCGTCCGGTGTGCCGAGCGCCGCACTGCTGCGCGATGCCCAGTGCGATCTGGTGTTGTCGCCGTTGCCGCCGGATGCGCCTGACATGGTGCAGCAGAAGCTTTTCTCTGGTGACATGCGCTGTTTCTACGATCCCGAGCAAACCGAACCACCGGCGACCCTCGAAGCCTACCTGGCTGCGCAACATGTGTCGGTGCAGTTTGCGCTCGGGGGCGCGTCGAACGATGTGCTCTCGGCCCCGGCATTGCCGCGCTTGCCGAAGCCGACGATTGCAGTGTCGAACTTCGCCGGCATCACACCCTTCATCAAGGGCACGCAGCGCATCACGACACAGTTCGAGTTAATGCGTCTCACCGTGCTGCGCGAACTGGCCGATGCGCCCTTGCCGTTCGCTGCCGACGGGCTCAGCGTATTCATGATCTGGCATGAGCGTTCGCATAACGACCCCGCACACCAGTGGCTGCGCGACAACGTGCGGCGTGTGAGCCGACCCTTCGACAGCTGAAATCGAGTCACACACGCTCCGGATTTTTTCTAGGCTCTGCAGTGTGATTTGAAATCGTTCTGCGAGAGATCTGCATGGGCCGTTGGCGACCCCCACCCGAACGCTCCACTCCCTACATTACAGCCGAGGGCTATGCTGCGCTCGAAGCGGAGTCGGCGGCCTTGTGGGCGAGGCGCCGCGACACTGTGACAGCCCTCTCGGCTGCGGCCGCCGAGGGCGACCGCTCGGAGAATGCCGAGTACATCTACCGCAAGAAGGAGTTGCGCGAGATCGACCGGCGCATACGCTATCTGCAGAAACGCATGCCGAGCCTCACTGTGGTGAGCGAGGTCGGGGACCGCAGCAAGGTGTTTTTCGGGGCCTACGTGACCCTGGTACGCGAGGACGACAGCGAGGTGACCTACCGCATTGTCGGTGCGGACGAACTCGATCCGTCCAAGGGCTATATCAGCCTTGATTCACCGCTCGCCAAGCGCCTGCTCAAAGCCGAAGAGGGCGACGAGATCACCCACGTGGTGGCGGGTGAGACGACGGTGTTCGAGGTGCTGGCTATCCGCTACGCCGACTGACGGCGGTAGCGGATCAGGAGCAGCGGTTGACCTTGCCGTTGTTGGTCAGGGCGTTGAACCACTGATCGGCCATTTTGGCGTAGCCGCTTGCGTTCGGGTGCACACCCGGCAGGTCGACGAATGCACTGGTCATGTCGGTCGAGGCATTCAGCGCCGAATTCATGTCGACCACGGTCAGGCTCGGCCAGCTTGTCGACATGACGATATCGAGATCGGTGTTGAAACCGTTGATGCGCGTGTTGGTGGCACTGAGCGGCGATGGCACGATGCGCGCGACAAGTGTGTCGGCAGACGGGTTGGTCGGCACGCTGGACCAGGACTGGATGGTGGTCAGAATGTCGTTGATACCACTGGCGTCGGTCGCACCATTGGTGCCTGCGTGCAGCAGAATCACGTCAGCCGGTTCGGACGTCAGCGTGGTGGCGACGCGACCGTTGATGTCAGCTGTGGTGTCGCCTGGAATGCCCGAGTGGTCGGTGTCATCGAGATTGGCGCTGGCGCCGGCGTTCAGGTCGCCGACAAAGTCGATGGCGTAGCCACCGGCAATCAACCGGTCGTAAAGTGCTTTGCGGTAGCCGACGGCGGTGGGCGCCGTCGGGAAGTCGGCGGTGCCGTTGTAGCTGGTGACGCCGAAGGTGATCGAATCACCGAGCGGCATGATGCGGCGGTTGCCGAAAATCACGGTGTAGGTCGCGGTGGCGACGTTGCCTTCTGCGCCGATGGCGCGAACACTGAAACTGTCGCTGAAGCCGCGTGATGTGCTCGCGGTGGTGTAGAGGTAGCCTCCGCTCGTCGCGCCGATCGAGAGCGAGCCGTTGCTTGGCGCGGTCACGAGCTCGTAGCGCACCGCGGTGCCCGAGGTCACCATGCTGCTCAGCGACCCGCTGACCGAAGCGGTCGCGGCAGCGGTGTTGTTGGTGATCTGGGTCGCGACCGTGCAGCGGTCGGAAAGTGCAATGGTTGCAGGGCCGCTGTCACACGCTGCCAACACGGTGGCCGCGATAGCCGAGAGCGTCAATGTGCGCGCGAATGTCTTTTTATTGTTGCTTGCAGCCATTGTGAGAAAACCGTTGAATAATGTGGGGTAGTGTAGGCGTCATCTGCATGAGCGGGACGCCAAACCGTAATTTTGCACAATCGACGAGCCCCAATTCATGACCTGCGTCACTGAATCGCAGACCGCTTTCACTGGCAGCCTCAGTGGTGTACTGCTCAGCCGCCAGTGGCGCGATGCGCCCGGTGGCCTGCAGTTGCGCTATTGGCTTGCGACCGACCGCGGGCCAGCGGAGGTTGTGGTACACGGTGAACGGGCTGTGTGCTTTGTGCCACGGGGCTTCAGCGGGTCAGTTGGTAGCGCCATCGAGCGCCGATCACTCGCGCTGCGCGATGTCGATGGCGAGCCGGTCGACGCGCTCTATTTTCGGGCCCAACGCGATCTGGTGCAGTGGCTAGGCAGCGCACCCGTCCACCCGAGCATTGCCTTCGAGGCGGACGTCAAACCCAGTGACCGCTACCTGATGGAGCGGTTTATCACGCTTGGCGTCGAGGCGACCGGCCAGTGGCAATGGCGCGAAGGGGGCTGGGTCTCTGAAGACGCCAAATGCCGATCCGTCGAAGCGGGCGGGGCGCTGCGGCTCGCGTCGGTCGATATCGAAACCGGTGGCGGCACCGGCGCACCGCTCTACAGCATCGGCGTGTCGCTCGATGGCGTGTCGCGTGTCTTCATGGTCGGGGCTGAGCGTCCTGCTGTGCACGACGGTGCACTCGAGGTCGGGTTTCACGGCACGGAAGCGGAGACCCTGCACGCTTTTTTTAGGTGGTGGCGTGACGCCGACCCGGACGGCATCGTCGGTTGGAACCTGGTGGATTTCGACCTCGCCTTTCTGTTCGAGAAATGCCAGTCGCTCGGGGTGAGCTTCGATTTCGGGCGCGGCGCTGAACCGGCGACCGTGCTGGCGCCGAGCCGCAACCAACAACCGCGCATCGCACGCATACCTGGCCGCGTTGTTCTCGACGGAGTGGACCTGTTGCGCGCGGCCTTCTGGCAGTTCGAGAGTTTCGCGCTCGACAACGTCGCACAGGAGCTGCTCGGCACTGGCAAGTTGATATCCGATACCGGTCTCGACAAGCTCGACGAGATCAAACGGCAGTACCGCGAGGAGCCCTTGACCCTCGCGCGCTACAACGCGCGCGACTGCGAACTGGTGCTCGACATCTTCGCCAAGGCCGACCTTCTGGCCTTTGCGCTCGAGCGCGCGCGGCTGACGGGCCTCGCGATTGACCGCC